>JAOAFP010000156.1 GCA_026416215.1 Negativicutes bacterium
GAATAGCCCGGCGTGCCTCGGTTTTCGACTTTAAAATACCAGCCGCCACCAGAACGTCTGGCAGTTTTTTTCCAAGACTTTCACCGGCAATACAGACCGTCGGCGCATTATCTACCGAGCCCTGGCCGGCAAACAACGCCCTGGCGGCGTTTTGTGCCGAATCAGCCGCCTGAATGCCATGAACTGCCTTAGTCACCTCGTAGGCCAAAATTTCCTTGGCCAGGTTAATTCCCCGGTCACGCAGCCGGGATAACCGGGCTACTTCGTCGGTCGGCAGGAAGGTGAGAAGTGACAGGCAGCGTCCCACACTTTCGTCCTCTACATTCCGCCAGTACTGGTAAAATTCGTACGGGCTGGTTTTTGCCGCATCCAGCCACACCGCCCCGCTGACAGTTTTACCCATTTTCACCCCGGCACTGGTGGTGAGCAGAGTCAGGGTAAGCCCATAGGCGGGCCTCTGCAGTTTACGACGAATCAGTTCCACCCCGGCGATTATGTTTGACCACTGATCATCGCCGCCCATTTGCAGAACACAGTTGTAGCGTCGGTTAAGCTCGAGAAAATCATAAGCCTGCATCAGCATGTAGTTGAATTCGAGAAAGGACAGACCCCGCTCCCAACGTTGCCGGAAACATTCGGCGGACAACATCCGGTTGACTGAAAAATGCACGCCGATCTCGCGCAGAACCTCGACATAGTTAAGTTGCATCAGCCAATCAGCATTGTTGACCATTATTGCCTTGCCGTCGGAAAAATCGAGAAATCTTTCCATCTGCTTCTTCAGACAACGGCAGTTGTGTTCAACCCTGTCTGCAGTCAGCAACTGGCGCATGTCTGTTTTACCGCTGGGGTCACCTATAAGTCCGGTTCCGCCGCCAATCAGTACAATCGGCCGGTGCCCGGCCATCTGCATATGCGACATCGCCATAAGCTGGAGAAACCCACCGACATGCAGGCTGTCAGCCGTGGGATCAAACCCGGTGTAAAATGTGACTTTTTCCTTTTCAAGCAACTGCCTAAGCTCATGTTCATGAGTGAATTGCCTGATAAAACCGCGTTCTGTCAAAACATCTATAACCGACATATTACGTTCCTTATCCTGTTCTGTATGACCATGTCCGACTCTCCGCCAATTTACCGGCACAGCCGGCTAAAACCCGTAGCTGTCGGGAATAATCAAAACACTGAATGCCAGGGTGGTGGGTTTTTTGTCCAGAATGTGGGTAGTCGTGCATATTCGTTGAGGACTTCTGCAGTCACTGCAAAGGCCGGTGGCGGCACACGGAGTTTGTTTGTTAAGCCTCTTGGCATTGAGCGGAGCTGCCACGGTGCGAATTCTTTCCAGTCCCGCCCCGACATTGTCAACCAGCTTATTGCTGCCAACGATCACTACCACTGCCTGCGGGCCGAAAGTCATAGCCGCCACCCGGTTGCCTGCCCCGTCAATATTTACCAGCTTACCGTCAGTAGTAACTGCATTACTGCCCGATAAAAAAACATCAGCCGTAAGTTGCTGGCGTCGGATAGCCATCGACTGCTCCGGTGTCAGTCCCGGCCGGGAATGATCATACAGCCTGTTGCCCCTGGTGATTAGCCAGTCAGCCACTGCCAGCTGCTTGATGGTCATCGAGCCGCCGATACCAACACTGGCGGACAATGGCACCAACCGGTCCAGAACTTCAAACAGTTCGGCTTTTCCGCCCCACATCGCCCTGGCATCAAAATTGTTGCCCTGCAGGGCCTCCACCGTCCTTTCAATCCTCGTCCGCAGATGCCAGCTTAGCAGTTCCCCAATCATAGGTGTCCTCCCAATATACTCCTGTTCCCGGCAGTTTGCATCAGATCATCAGTCCGTCATTGCGCAGGGCGGCAGCTTCTGCCACGTGACCAGCCTCTATTTCGTCGCTGCCTGCAATATCGGCAATGGTCCGTGCAACCTTGACCAAGCGATCATATCCACGGGCACTTAATTTGAGCTTTTCAAACAAACCGGCCAGCAATTTTTCAGCCGCCGGATTCATGACGCAGGTGCGGCGGATCATTGCGTGTCCCATTTGCCCGTTGCAGCGGTGGCGACTTCTTTTCAGCCGGACTGCCTGTAGTTCCCGTGCTTTCTCCACCCGCTGCCGGATGACATTTGACGACTCACCGGCTGGGATTTTGGCCGTCAGCTCATCGTATTCAACCCGCGGCAGGGAAATGACAATATCAATGCGATCCAACAACGGTCCCGACACCCGTCGCCGATAACGGCGAATCTCGCTGTCACTGCAGGTACATTGTCGTCGTTTATCGGTTAGATATCCACATGGACAGGGATTCATGGCCGCTACCAGCATAAACCTTGCCGGGTAGATCATCGTCGCTGAAACCCGGGATACGGTGATCACCCCGTCTTCCAGCGGCTGACGGAGAACCTCGAGAACTTCCCTGGGAAACTCAGGAAATTCGTCCATAAACAGCACGCCGTTGTGGCTGAGCGTAACCTCGCCAGGTCTGGGCACTCTCCCGCCCCCGGCCATGCTGGCCGCCGACAGGGTGTGATGGGGAGCACGGAAGGGACGACGGCAAAAAAGCCTGCCCTCGTCGGTAAGTCCGGCAATACTGTAGATCCGCGCGATCTCCATCCCTTCCTCCGCCGTCAGGACTGGCATAATTGACGGCAGCCGTCTGGCCAACATCGTTTTACCCGCTCCCGGAGGGCCAATCATCAGCAGGTTATGACCACCGGCCACAGCAATTTCCAGTGCCCGTTTGGCAGCTTGCTGACCGCTTACCTCGGCAAAGTCTTCGCCGCCATTTTCTGACACCCCGCTGAACTCCCGTTCGTGAACAGGAGTCAGCAACTGTTTCCCCAGTAGATGATAGACAATAGCGGCAAGGTCGTCGGCTGCCCAGATGGTCAGCCCACGGACCAGTGCTGCTTCATCCTGATTGGTTGCTGGAACCAGCAGACTGATCGGGCGTTGCTGACTGGCCGCCCACTGACTGACCCCGTCAGCCATGGCTAGCATTCCATTAATTCGACGCAACTTTCCTTCCAGCGACAGCTCACCCACGAAAACGTAGCCTTCGACCAACCGTTCGTCAATCTGTCGCGAAGCCGCCACTATACCCATTGCCATCGGCAGATCGAGACTGGAACCGTCCTTGCGCATATCCGCCGGGGCCAGATTAACCGTTATCCGGCGACTGGGAAAGTCAAAGCCACTGTTGCGGATGGCCGCCCTAA
>JAOAFP010000157.1 GCA_026416215.1 Negativicutes bacterium
ACCTGCGGATACTGGAAGCTGTACAGCTTTTTAAGCTTTGTCAGCTCCTCACGTATCCGTTTCCGCAACACCGTGCTGACCGGTATACTGGCCAGATAGTTCAGGAGGGCGTTTTCCCGGCTGGACATCCGCCCATAAAACAGCATCCTCTTTATGTCGCGGATTTCCATATCCGGGTACGGCAGCAAAAACCGCTCATCGGTCAGTAGATCGCAGGCCACCACCCACGTTCCATTTTTGATGCTTTCGACATAGAACACCCGATAGTGCAACCCGGTCAGCTCACGAAAAATTTGTTCCTCGAACTCCGACCACTTTTTCGGCGCCGAGCGCTGATAGTGAGACAACGGGGTAAGATCGTCGTCCAACAGGTGATACTCGAAAACAAACCAGTCCCAGAACGTTCCCCAGAAGTCCATATCATCAAGCTCATGCTGTTCGCCCAGCGGACCGCCAAACAGCCATAGTGCCCGGTGCATATCGTTCCTGTAAGCCGGCTGACTGAAAAATTCCACTATCTCGTTCAACATCTGCTCGACCCGCTCGGCCAGCGCTCCTTCAAAATCCCCACCATTTTCGGCTAGAGCCTGGGCTGACTGCTTGCTGCGGGCACTTATCCACTTGTTAAGCATACGGTCAAACAGTGGCTGCCCCTGCTTCGGCTGCTGACCAGTCTGGGCAATCTGGGCGATCAGTTCAACTGCCTCGGCGAATTCATCCAGCGAATCGATTTGTTTTTTCTCGCTGAGATAGAAAAAAAAGTCCCGCCACACGCCGAGAATCCGGGCAATTTGCTGGAAGTCAGCATTATAACCGGGAATTCTCCCCTTCATCCACTCGAATACCAGAATGTACTCCAGCGACTTAACAGCCGACAGGCGTTCAGCCATAAGCTGCCGGTGACTGTTCAGATAGTCGACCAGCGGCCTGAGATCCCGCCACAGTTCGCGCAGTATGGCATCTTTGGTCCCCTGCCAGGCAGAATGACGACAATATCCCTCAACCATATCCCGGCTGATAATGGTGGTCACCATTTCCGAGCTGTCAAAAAACTGGTTTATTTCGTCGTAAACATTAACGCTTTTGATTTTAGTCATTTATGTCCTGAACCTCAGCTTCACCTTCCCCGATCCGGTGAGTTGTACGCAAAACCACCACCCCGTATTTGTCAAGACGTTTTGCCATCTCCCGTTCGGTCCGGCTCCGGCCGTCGTTTTCCTCTGTACACCGGTGCTTGTTGAGCCAGAAGAATTTGTACCCTATTTCCGACCGCAGCAGGTACCCCGGATCGTTAATCAGCAGCGTCAGCAGATCCTGGTTGCCCAGCCGAGCCCAGTTCGGCAGCCCGGTATATCGGGCTACCTGTTCCGGACGGTGGCAGCTGTCGTCGGCGATACGGCGGCCAAGGCCGTCCCCTCCCACCACAATCAGCAAAATGTCAGTGGTCGCCGCCACAACCGGTTCATGATCGGCATGACCCTTGATCGGCCTTCCCTTCGCCCCGTCAGCTTCGTATATGCACGTACAGCCCGGATTATGGCGTTTCAGCCAGTTAAGCCAGTGGGGCGGTATACCTATTACCTTCCCTCCCCGGCTGGCCAAGGCAATCTTTGCCGAGCTGCCGTTGACCGCCGCCCGGCGGCAAACTGACAGAAAGTCGCGCACATCCCGGCAACAGACAAAGTCAGGCTCGTTCCACATCTGCGTGGTGGTGGTGTAGACAACCGGGTGGCCGTGCCTTTGCAGATAACGATACCAGTGCGACATAACGGTCGTTTTCCCGCCAGCACCGATCACCGCCGCCAACGGTGTCCTGACCGTATTCAGCGCAACCTGCAACCGCTCAAAATTAGCGTGAAACTGACGGCAAATAATTGACAAACACCCGCATTGTCCCGCCACAGATCATTCCGGCAGCGGCGGCATCGTAATTATTCATCCTGATCTCGATCTCCGCCGGTTCACTGCGAACCAGAACCTGTCTGGCCAGCTCCATGACCTGCCATTCACCGCTGCCACCGCCCACCGTCCCTGTCCACTCACCGTTTTCAGCCAGCGCCAGCGATGCTCCCGCCTTGCGGGGTGTGGACCCGCTGGTTTCGACTATGGTGGCAACAGCAACTGCCAGTCCGAGTTCCTGCCAGACGTTGATTTTTTCTATGACACCGATATCCACTGTTTCACCCCGTCGCGCAGGGAAATACCGGTTCTGCCGGTTATGACGCGCATTATCTCCGCCGCGATGCTTACTGCGATCTCGGCCGGCGTTTCAGCCCCGATGTCCAGCCCAATCGGAGCGTATACTCCTGCCAGACGCACCGGATCGGCCCCATCGGCCAGCAACTGCCGGTAAACCATTGACACTTTGCGTTTACTGCCAATCATGCCGATGTAGTAAGCCCCGGTCTGCAGCGCCTTCTCCAGGCATACCCGGTCGTGAAGATGTCCCCTGGTCACGATCACCACCGAACTGCCGGCGTCAATGTCCAGATCGGACCAGACCCGCCGGAAGTCACCGGCGATCAGTCTGGTGCCGGCAGGGAAATTGTCGGGCCGGACAAATTCATCCCGATCATCGACCACGGTAACCGTGAAATCCATGGCTGTCAGCAAAGGAACCAGTGCCTGGCAGACGTGTCCGCCGCCAAAGATCACTGCCCGTCGCCGACCCCGGCTAATTATCTGCCGCCACACCGTGCACTTGTTGCCGGCCAGGTCAGCGGCGTACAGCCCGGTGGCACCGCCGGCCGCAGGCCCGCTAACAACCTGGTACCCGTCAGTCTGCGGCCAGCGCCAGCTACAGCGTTCCCTGCCTGACTCAGCCATTATACCGCCAAGGAAATCGCGGTTTTCACAAGCCACAATTACATTAATGGCCACATTACCGCCCTGGCGTACAGATCGTTCAACAAACTGCCAGACAGTCAATTCCCTGTAACCCTCCTGCGCCCGCCTGTGCCGACAATTGCCTCCAGCACTCCGCCACCGATTGCCCTGGCCTTGTCCGACACAGTAAAGCAGTACTCCCGGCAACCACGGGGATCAATGTCACCAACCTTGAAGTTCGGGACAACCGTAAGACCATCTGCCAGTAAGCCGCGGACCAATCCGTCGATGGTGGCCTGGACCGGCTGACTGCCTACCATGGCAACCGTTTGGCCAGCCCTTACCATCTCGCCGATATCCACCAGCCCGCGGAACACTCCGGTCACCGAGGCCCTCA
>JAOAFP010000158.1 GCA_026416215.1 Negativicutes bacterium
AGATGTGTATAAGAGACAGGTTTAGGATCGATCATTAGGAGGGTTGGATTATGCATAAACTGGCATTTGTATTCCCCGGGCAGGGTTCGCAGGCGGTGGGCATGGGCAGGGATCTCTGTGAAGAGTTCCCGGTGGTGCGCGAGACCTTTGCCCAGGCTGACGAAGCTTTGGGATTTTCGGTAACCCGGCTGTGTTTCGAAGGACCTGAAGAGGAGCTCAGGAAGACGTTCAACACTCAGCCGGCCATCCTCACGGTCAGCGTGGCGGTATACCGGGTATTGCGGCAGGAGGGGCTGGCACCAGTGGTAGTAGCCGGTCACAGCCTGGGTGAATATTCAGCTTTGGTAGCGGCAGGCGTGCTGGACTTTGCCGATGCCGTCAGGGTTGTCCGCAAACGTGGGGAGTTCATGCAGGCAGCCGTTCCGGCCGGGCAGGGGGCAATGGCGGCGATTATGGGCCTTGAACGGGAAAAGATTGTCGAGGTTTGCGGTGAAATCAACCGGACGGCCGGGAAGGTGGCGGCAGTCAATTTTAACTGCCCGGGCCAGACGGTTATAGCCGGTGAGACAGCGGCGGTTGAACTGGCCTGCAGCCGGTTGAAGGAGGCTGGGGCCAAACGGGCAATGATTCTGCCGGTAAGTGCGCCGTTTCACAGTGAACTGATGAAGCCGGCGGCGGCCGAACTGGAAAAATATCTTTCAGATATAAAGTTCAGTAATGCCACTGTTCCGGTGGTAAGCAATGTTGACGCCGAAGCAGTGACCGACGGTGAGAAAATTCGCCGGCTGCTCGTCCGTCAGGCGGCGGCGCCGGTGCTGTGGGAGGATGTAATGCAGACTATTGCCGGCCGGAAAGTCGCGGCTGTGGTCGAGGTAGGTCCGGGCAAGGCTTTGACCGGCTTTGCCAGGAAAATACTGCCAGGCACTGAGGCCCTGAATGTTGAGGACTGCTCCAGCCTGCAGAAAACACTTGCCTATTTCCGGGAGGTCAGCTAAAATGCTTTTGGCCAACAGGGTTGCACTGGTTACCGGGGCATCGCGGGGAATCGGCCGGGCCATCGCCGTTGCCATGGCCAAACAGGGGGCACGGGTAGTGGTGAATTACAGCCAAAACCTGACGGCTGCCAGGGAAACGGTTGAGGAGATCGCTGCTGCCGGTGGCGAGGGGGTGGAAGTCAGGGCCGACGTTTCGCAGGCCAGGGAAGCCGACACGCTGGTGGGCGAGGCTGTCCGCCAGTTTGGGCGTCTGGACATACTGGTCAACAACGCCGGGATAACCCGTGACGGGTTGCTGCTGCGGCTGAAAGACCAGGAATGGCAGGAAGTTTTGACAACCAACTTGACCGGCGCGTTCAATTGCACCCGGGCTGCGGCCAGATTCATGGTCAGGCAGCGGTCGGGACGGATTATCAACGTAACATCGGTGATCGGGCTGATCGGCAATCCCGGCCAGGCCAACTATGCGGCTGCCAAGGCTGGCCTAATCGGGCTGACCAAGGCGACGGCCAGGGAGCTGGCTGGCCGTGCGGTTACTGTCAACGCCATTGCTCCGGGTTTTATCGAGACTGATATGACCAGGGGGCTGGGCGGGAGTAGCCGGCAGAATTTCATCGAAAAGATTCCTCTTTCCCGTCTGGGGCAGGTGGAGGATGTTGCCGGACTGGCAGTGTTTCTGGCGTCGGAGTGGGCAGGGTACATCACCGGGCAGGTTATCAACGTTGACGGTGGCATGGCAATGTAAAGCCGTCAGGTCGGCCGTTGATGCTGAAATAAAAAAACCGTGTACGGTCGTGAGAGGGGGTGAGTGTGGAGTGTCGACTTTTGACAAGGTAAAGGATATAGTCGTTGAGCAACTGACGGTTGACGAGGACAAAGTCACCATGGACGCCTCGTTTATCGACGATCTGGGTGCTGATTCACTGGACATCGTCGAGCTGATCATGGCTTTTGAAGAGGAGTTTGACGTGGAGATTTCCGACGAAGTAGCGGAAAAAATCAAAACCGTCAAGGACGCAGTTGACTATATCGACAAAGAAAAGCAGGCGTAGGTTGGCCGGGCCGGCAGCAGGCGGGTACTGTCCCTGTTGCCGGCTTCAACCGCAGCGGATGACAAACACCGTGCAGGTATGCATGTATGGATAATTGTTTAGGGCGGAGGTCGTTATGAAACGGCGAGTGGTGATTACCGGAATGGGAGCAGTAACGCCGGTTGGGAATAACGTGACCGACTTCTGGCAGTCGCTGGTGGCGGGTAGGAGTGGCATTGGTCCGATTACCCGGTTTGATGCGTCGGGCTATCCGGTGCGAATTGCCGGTGAGGTCAGCGGCTTTGATCCGGCTGACTATATGGACAAAAAGGAAGCTAAACGCATGGACCGCTTTACCCAGTTCGCCGTGGCGGCCAGCAGCATGGCCATTGCTGACGGCAAACTGGATCTTGACAAGGTTGACAAGACCAGGGTGGGGACGCTTATTGGCAGCGGCATAGGCGGTATGGAAACAATTCACGACAACTTCCGGACCCTGTTTGAGCGCGGGCACGGCAGGGTAAGTCCATTCTTCATCCCAATGATGATCAGCAACATGGCTGCCGGACAGGTGTCGATCATCTACGGTTTCCAGGGGCTGAGCTGCTCGATAGCCACCGCCTGTGCATCGGCCACTGACGCGATCGGCACGGCTATGCGGTATCTGGCGGCCGGCGATGTGGATGTGATGCTGGCCGGCGGCAGCGAGTCAACTATTTCACCGATCGCCGTGGCCGGCTTCAGTGCAATGAAAGCCCTTTCCACCCGCAACGACGATCCCCAGGCGGCATCACGGCCGTTCGACGTTGATCGTGATGGCTTTGTCATGAGCGAAGGGGCGGCGGTTCTGTTGCTGGAAACCCTTGAGCACGCCCGGCGGCGCGGCGCCGAGATATACGCCGAGCTGGTTGGTTATGGACACAATTCTGACGCCTACCACATAACTGCTCCGGCACCTGACGGTGAGGTGGCAGCTGCGTGCATGGCAATGGCCCTCAGGGACGGGCAGCTGGCGGTTACCGATATCGACTACATAAACGCCCACGGTACTTCGACTCCGCTCAATGATCGTAACGAAACCCAGGCGATTAAACGCTTGTTCGGAGATCACGCCTACAAGC
>JAOAFP010000159.1 GCA_026416215.1 Negativicutes bacterium
GTTTTTGACCCATTTCTGCTGAAATTGTTCATCGCAGTGGAGAATATTATCCGCGGCTATGCCATAAAGTATGCTGATGATGACGAGGCCGGACCAACAGAGTAAATTCCCAGGGCGGGCGGTCTCTGTCCCCCGGAAGTCAGGCAGGGATGGCACAGGTAAAAGTGTAAGCGAAAAAATAAGGGAGCGGCACACCTTTCAGCATGCCGCTCCCTTATTTTCATTTTTTTCGCACTGTGGCGTTATTCAGGCCTTGTTTGCTGAACCCAAGACTTCGGTTATCTTATGTTTCACCACCGCTTTGATCGCTTCGCGGGCTGGGCCGAGATACTGGCGGGGATCGAAATCAGCCGGATGGAGGGCAAAATATTCCCGGATAGTTCCGGTCATGGCCAGCCGCAGGTCGCTGTCTATGTTTATCTTGCATACCGCCATGCTTGCCGCCTTGCGGAGCATGTCCTCGGGTACGCCCTGTGCCCCCGGCATATTGCCGCCGTACTTGTTGACTTTTTCAACCAGGTCCTTAGGTACGCTGGAGGCCCCATGCAGCACGATCGGGAACCCTGGCAACAGCCCGCCGATTTTCTCCAGAATATCAAACCGCAGTCTGGCCTCGCCCTTGAACTTGTAGGCTCCGTGACTTGTGCCGATAGCGATTGCCAGCGAATCAATACCGGTTCGCTGGACAAACTCAGCGGCTTGCTCAGGGTCGGTGTAAAATGCATCCTTATCCGACACCTTGACATCATCCTCAACTCCGGCCAACCGGCCAAGCTCGGCCTCAACCACCACGCCATGGGCGTGGGCGTACTCAACAACCTTTTTAACTATAGCCACGTTTTCCTCGAACGGATGGTGGGAGGCATCAATCATTACCGAGGTGAAACCGTTGTCAATGCACTCCTTGCAGATTTCAAAATCAGCACCGTGGTCAAGATGCAGAGCGATGGGCAGGCCGGAATCCTCGACCGCTGCTTCGACCAGTTTGCGAAGATATACACCCTTGGCGTATTTGCGCGCGCCGGACGAGGCCTGCAAAATAAGCGGCGACCGCACTTCGGCGGCAGCGTCGACTATGCCGTGGACTATTTCCATGTTGTTGACGTTGAATCCGCCGATGGCGTAGCCGCCGGCATAGGCTTTCTCAAACATATCCTTGGTGGTTACTAATGGCATATTGTTCGACCTCCTGTTGCAACCGGCTTGCCGGCTGTATTTTACTGGTGGAAAAAATTATAGCACAGCCATTATGGGCGTTCAAGGAGATTGATGATCCGGCGAAAGTCTGGCGGCAGTGGCGAACGCAGATTGATCACCCGACCGGTTACCGGATGCCGCATACTCAGTCCGGCGGCGTGCAGCATCGGTCTAGATGCCGGTGAGGTCCGATCCGTACCGTATAGTGTATCGCCCAGCACCGGGTGGCCGAGCCAATGGCAGTGGACGCGGATTTGGTGGGTGCGCCCACTGAAAATCCTGACGGCGATCAGGGTTGCCCCGGTGAATCGCCGTATTGTCCGCCAGCGGGTACGGGCCGTTTGACCGTCCGGCGTCACCTGGCGTTCAATTATGCTACCTGGCTTGCGACCTATTGGCTGGTCGACAACCCCGCTGAACGGCCGGGGACTGCCGTCGACCAAGGCCAGATAGGTTCGGTGCATGGCCCGGGTCTGGCGATGGTGCAGTATGGCCTGCACCGCCGGAAGCTTGGCAACAACCAGAATCCCGCTGGTCTGGCGGTCGAGACGGTGTAGGGGATGAAATCCGGCCCGGCAGTTTTGCGACCGGTAGTAGTCGAGCACAGCCTCCCGTATGGTGGCTTGGTGCCGGTTGTGTACAGGGTGGGTAAGGACTCCAGCCGGCTTGTCAATGATCAATAGAGCATTATCCTCGTAAATGACCGTGAGTTTCATGGCTTTTTCCTGGCCGGGAATAGCTCCTTTGACAGTTTTAATTTATTCGGTCAGTTGTCTGGCCCGGTTGCCGCAGATTGATAAATCAGGTACAATGTCCGGCGGGAGAGGTGGCAACAGCTGATGGGCAATATTCCGGTTATCATAACTTTCGGTTTTCTGGTCTGGCACATTTTAGCACCTACCAGACGAGGCAGTAAAGACGACTTTTCAGTCAAATTCCTGGCCTATATGCTGGTATTGCTGGCCAGCGTGGTGGCATCGGCCGATGTTTTCGACAGCCGTCCCAACATCGTCTACTTTGTGTGGGGTGGGGTGCTGGCTTGGCTGTGGAATTCGCTGCGGCTGCTGTTTGGCGGCTACGGCTCGCCGGACGACGAAAAATGACTGCCGGAGGACTGGATGCGAGGATGTGCACCGGGTGGCCGGGGCAGGTGAAGCTGCGGACGGGTTTGCCGGCGTGCGGCTTGCTATACAGTTGGGCCTGGGTTATAATAAACGGCGTTTGTTCACGGCGGGCCGTGAGGGTCAGTGCTGGCAGGGGCCGCCGTCTCATCAGCAGCTGGGGGTTGGGCGAGTGGCAGTAATTGTGAAAAAATTCGGCGGCAGTTCGGTTGCCACTACCGAGAAGATTATGGCGGTGGCAGCCAGGGTGTTACGGGAAAAGAAGCCTTTTGACAAGGTAGTGGTAGTGGTGTCAGCCATGGGTGACACTACTGACGAGCTGATCGAATTGATGCAGAGCATAACTGATAAACCCAGCCGCCGGGAGGTAGACATGCTGCTCAGTACCGGCGAACAGGTGTCGATCGCGCTGCTGACCATGGCTTTCAACAGGCTGGGCTGCAAGGCGGTGTCGCTTACCGGTGCACAAGCGGGGATCAAGACCAACCATGCATTTGGCAAAGCACGAATTGTGGCCATGGATTCGACGCGGCTGCAGGCCGAGATGCTAAAGCATGACGTGGTGGTTGTGGCAGGTTTTCAGGGAGTAACGGACGACGGAGATATAACAACCCTGGGCCGCGGGGGCTCGGACACTACGGCGGTGGCGGTTGCCGGGGTACTCCGGGCAGCGAGCTGCGAGATTTTTACCGATGTAGACGCCATTTACAGCGCTGATCCGCGGGTTGTTCCCAATGCCCGGCGGATGAAGGAAATAACCTACAATGAGATGCTGGAAATGGCCCGGCTGGGAGCGGTGGTAATGCAGCCACGGGCGGTCGAGATGGGTTGCCTGTACAATGTGCCAATTCATGTCCGGT
>JAOAFP010000160.1 GCA_026416215.1 Negativicutes bacterium
AGATGTGTATAAGAGACAGCTCCATAACCGTCACCGCCCGCCCAGGCTTCCGATAAACTGCAGTATGGCCGGTCCCAGCAGAACAATAAAAATGGTCGGGAAAATAAACAGAACCATTGGAAACAGCATTTTCAGCGGTGCCTTCATCGCCTGCCGTTCCACCTGCTGCCGCTTTTTCACCCGGGCTGTACGGGCCTGAATCCGCAGTACCTTACCGATACTCACTCCCAGCTGATCGGCCTGGATAACGGCTGCGGTAAATATTCCCACCGACTCAACATGACAACGGGAAGCCAGTTCCGACAAAGCCTGCCGCCGGCCCTGCCCCAGACGAATCCCCTGTAAGGTTCTGGTGAATTCCTCACTCAACGCCCCCTGCATACGTTCGCTGATCTTGGCCAGTGCCCCGTCAAAGCTCAATCCCGCCTCAACGCTCACCGTCAAAAGATCAAGGGCTTCCGGCAAGTCCCGTTCTATCTGACGGCGACGTCTGTTAATCCGGCTATTCAGCATCGCGAACGGAAAGATCAGTGCCATCACCCCGACTGCCACCGCCAGACCCAGGGAAAAAGACAACGGACGGCCGAGCAGCACAAAATAGCTTAATGCCAACCCGCCGACCGCCAGTCCCAGCATCACCGACGCCGCCACAAACCGCTCAGCCGTCCAGCCGCGGACGTTGGCAAACCCGATCTGCCGCCCGGTGTAATCAAGAATCCGCCGCGGAGCTAACCGGGCAATCTCCTCGCCGGCCATATCGTTCAAAATTTTGGACAGACGCTGCAAAAGTGGCTGGTCATCGCTGTCGCCGGTACCAGTCGGCCGTGCTTTTCCTCCGGCACCGGCAATCAACCGCAACCGGGCAGTCTCTGGCCTCTCCCTCCCGGCAACCAGCAGGAAAACCAGCCAGATCAGGCTAGCTGTGCCAACCGCCACCAGTATGCTCAGGATCATAACCATCGCCATTACTCCTCAAAAATTGCCGCCGGCAGGCTTATACCGGCTGCAATCAGCCGCTCGACGAACTTTGGCCGGATACCGCTGGTCCGGAAACTGCCCATCACCCGGCCGCGCTCATCCTTGCCGGTCTGCTCGAAATAAAAAATATCCTGCAGAGTGATAACATCACCCTCCATCCCCTGAACCTCGGTAATGTTGATAATCTTGCGGCTGCCGTCCGACAGCCGGCTCTGCTGGACGATCAAGTCGATCGCCGAGGCAATCTGCTCACGGATTGCCCGCACCGGCAGTTCCATCCCGGCCATCAGCACCATGGTCTCCAGCCGGCTTAGCATGTCGCGCGGACTGTTGGCGTGACCGGTGGTCAGCGAGCCGTCGTGCCCGGTGTTCATGGCCTGCAACATGTCCAGCGCCTCCCCCGACCGCACCTCGCCCACCACAATCCGGTCGGGACGCATTCTTAGTGAATTGCGGACCAGATCGCGCATAGTGATCGCTCCCCTGCCCTCGATGTTGGGCGGCCTGGTTTCCAGTGTCACCACGTGTTCCTGCCTCAGCTGAAGTTCGGCCGCATCCTCGATGGTCACAATCCGTTCATCGCCGGGAATAAACGACGACAGCACATTGAGGGTAGTAGTCTTGCCACTGCCCGTCCCTCCTGACACCACAATGTTGAGCTTCCCAAGCACACAGGCCCTGAGAAATTCAGCCATCTCCCGGGTCAGGGTGCCGAACCGGATCAGATCGGCAACCTGAAACGGATCCCTGGCAAACTTGCGGATAGTCAGGCACGGCCCCTTGATCGCCAGCGGCGGGATTATCGCGTTAACCCGCGATCCATCGGGCAGCCGGGCATCAACCATCGGCGATGATTCATCTATCCGCCGCCCCAGCGGGGCAACTATCCGCTCAATAACCTGCAGAACGTGCTGATCGTCGCGAAACCTGACTTCAGTCAATTCCAGCTTGCCTCTTCGCTCGACGTACACCTGCCTGGCGCTGTTAACCATCACTTCTGAGACGCTGTCGTCCTTAAGCAGCGGATCGATCGGACCAAACCCCAGCACCTCGTCGATTACCTCGGCAATGATCTGGGTCCGGTCGCGCCTGAATTCACCCTCACTCTCGTCCAGGACCAGGTTTGCAACCTGCACCACCGCCTCTTCCAGCTGCTCCCGCTCACCGTTTATATCGATCCGCAGCGAGCTGTCGCTGTTATTCATTTCGGCGATCAGCCGCTGGTGGATTTTGATCTTGATACTGGTGCGCGGATCAACAACCGTGACCGGGTCGGCACCGCGCAGGGCGGCCTGGGAATTTTCGCTCCTGGCCTGCTGTGACAGACGCTGCAATAGTGACATTGCTACTGCACCAGCCTAACCCTGTACAGACCGTAGTCGCCGGCTGCCTGGCTGCCGGTATCGGTTTCGGCCAAAGGATCGATCATCTGCATAAACCGCCCTTCCACATAATTGAGGTTGCCGTTTCCCCCCACCCCCTCGAGGAAAAACGAGGCAAATCCAACCACCAGCACCTGACTGCGGCCATTGACCGCCAGGCTGTCGATGATCGGCACGGTGACGATCCGCGGCGACCCGCGCTGAACGGTCTGGTAGGTTGCACAGGGATCAAGGCTTATCCGGTAGTTCACCCCGGTACGGGTCGGTCCCGACATGTTACCGGTTTCGGTGGTCAGGTAATCGCCTACTCTGATGACTCCGTCATAGCCTTCCTGAATATTGAGCCTGTAGACGCTGGCCCCGCGCCCGCCCAGGGCCAGGGCCCCGAAATTTCCGTTGTAACCGCCGCCAGCTCCTTCTTTAAGCACATAACGAGAGCCATACACCAAATTCTGACGGACAATGCCAAACGGAACGATGTCCCGGGCCCCGCTGGCCACGGCCAGTCCGGCACTGGCCCGGGCAGTCACCGTCGCCCCGTCAAAGTTCCCGCCGGCCAGGTTCAATGCCCGGGCAAAATAAAACTGTACCCGTCGGCTGACCGTAACCGTCAGCTGACGGCCGTCGGCCGACACGGCGCTGGTCAGCACATCGGCAGCAGTGAGGCCGTTGACAGCCGCATACTGTCCAGCCAGAGCCCGGGCAGTTGCCGGACTCGCGGGCAGGTTCTGCACACCGGCCAGCAC
>JAOAFP010000161.1 GCA_026416215.1 Negativicutes bacterium
AGATGTGTATAAGAGACAGGTGTAGTCCTTCCCCCCTTCGTCCCGGAGAGGGAAGATTTTTTTTGCCACGATCTCCACCTCCCCCGGTCCGGACAGCCCGACCAGCAGAATCCTTACATTGGTGCCGCCAAAGTCAACTGCCACAAACTCACCGGTCAGTTTTTGACCGGGTGCGGGACGATCAATGTAGGACGGCAACATTTTCAGTGAACTGCGATCTCCTGCCAGCCCACGCTTCATTTCGGCCGCGAACCGTTCCGCCAGACTGCTGATCTCCTGGTTGTCAACCGTAAGCTGTCGCACCATTTCCGTAAGCATAATCACCCTCCTGCCGGATCGGTTTGATGGTCATTGATCGCCGTCGTTGACCAGGGCTATCGCTTTTTTCTTGCAGACAGCCGCACAGCGGCCGCACTTTATGCAGGCCGGGTCAGCAAACTCACCTCCCCGGCCCTTCCATATTTTCAGCTCGAACGGACAAACTTTGCGGCACTTTTTGCACTTGACGCACTTTTTGCTAACCACCAGCCGCTTCATCATCATGTACCTCCCGCTCATAGCCGGGGGAATCCAGGGTGTACAATCCCAGCTTCCCCGACCGGAATTCGCCCAGCAGCAGCTGCCCGGCCTTTTCCTCGTCCGGCCGCCCGCCGCTCCGCAGCATTCCCCGTCTGATCGCAATCAGCTGCAGACAGCCCTGTCCGTCCCCGGCCCTGCCCATTTCCATCCCATAACGTTCGAACAACCTTTGAGGGTGTTCAGCGAGTAGATAATCTGCCAGTCTTACCGCCACCTGATAGCTATCAACCGCCTGATCGCGGATGGCTCCGGTCCAGGCCAGGCGGATGGCACATTCCGGCTCGGACAGGCGGGGCCACAAAACACCTGGGGTATCGATGATCTCTAATTCCCTGCCCACCCTGATCAGCTGATGGCCGCGGGTGACTCCCGGCCGGTCGGCAGTCCTGGCGCTTGCCCGGCCGGCCAGCCGGTTGATCAGCGATGACTTGCCTACATTGGGAATGCCGGCCACCATTGCCTTGATCGTCCGCGGCCGCACCCCCCTGGCCGTCAGCCACGCCTGCCGGCGCAACCCGGTCTCAGTCACCGTCCGCACCAGTTCCTTTATGCCCCGTCCGTCACCACAGCTGACCGGGCAGGCCTCCAGTCCCTGGCCGGCAAAATAAGCCACCCATAACCGGGTGGCCCGTTGATCAGCCAGATCAGTTTTGTTGAGAACCACAACCCTTGGCCGGTCGGCAATCAGCCCGGCCAACATTGGATTGGCACTGCTGCGGGGAATTCTCGCATCAAGCAGTTCAACCACAATATCCACTGTCTTCAGGATGGCCTGTATTTCCCGCCGGGCCTTGGCCATATGGCCGGGAAACCAGTTGAGCGAAAACGGACCAGCGCCAGTCACGGCAGGGTCTTCATGTCGCTGAGCGGCCAGAACACCACCATGGCCTTGCCCTTAATCAGATCAAACGGAACAAACCCGACGTCGCGAAACCGGCTGTCTTCGGAATTATTCCGGTTGTCACCAAGGACGAACACCGTTTTGTCCGGGACGGTTGAAAGCGGGAACGATCCGCGGGTCTTTTCCAGAATATACGGCTCGGTCAGCTGGTTACCGTTGACAAACACCTTGCCGTCGTGAATCTCGACTGTATCCCCCGGCACGCCTATCACCCGCTTGATGAAATCCCGGCGCTGGTCGCCGGGAAATTTGAAAACGATAATGTCCCCGTGCTGGGGTGCGCGGAACCGGTAGAGAAACTTGTTGACCACCAGCCGGTCGGCATTGTGCAGGGTCGGCCGCATTGACGGTCCGTCAACCACATACAGTTCAACGATAAACTGTCTGATCAGAAGCGCCAGTACCACCGCCACCGCGATCGACACTGCCCATTCTTTCAGTTCCTTAGCCAGTGAAAAACTCGCCATACCCAACCTCTGTCCAAAATGAAAAAGCCCTGACGGCCGGCGCGATCCCGCCGCCAGCCGACCAAGGCCCTGTCATTCGATTTTGTTACTTGCTTATGCGACGCTCCCTGATTCGCGCAGCCTTACCGGTTAATTTGCGGATATAGTACAACTTGGCCCGCCGGACCACACCCCGGCGCACAACCTCGATCTTATCGATGCGCGGCGAGTGCAGGGGGAAGGTGCGTTCCACTCCCACCCCGTAAGAAATCCTGCGTACGGTGAAGGTCTCACGGATTCCGCTGCCCTTGCGGCGAATGACCACTCCCTCAAATGCCTGCAGTCTTTCCCGGTTGCCCTCCACGACCCTGACCTGAACCCTTACCGTGTCACCGGGAATAAACTCGGGCACATCCCCGCGCAGCTGCTCCTGTTCCAGCAACTTGATCATGTCCATTTAGCTGTCTCCTCCTGTTTCCGGCATTCATCAACGACCGGTCCGGCCGCCAGCGGACTGCCGTTTTTGCCTCCGGGCGTACAGCGGATTATACCACATCAGTGCGCCGATTGGCAAATACCGGCCGCCCGGCGGACAGTCCCTGCCAGCCGCCAGCCGGCAATCATGGGCTACCCGCCGGCCAACACCCCATCTCCGGCGGTCAGTATTTGCCAGAAACACCGGGCGTTGTCGGCCTGTAGCAGCCGACCAGCTGTTTCCCCGTCGGTCAGCCGCTGTGCCAGCCAAGCCAGAGCCGCAAGGTGCTCTTCGCTGCCATCGGTCGGCGCCCCGATCAAAAACAGCACTTCCGCTTTCTCACCATCATCATCCCAGAGCAGCGGCGACACCAGCCGGCCAGCCACAATGAACCCGACATTGACCGCGCTGCTGCGTCCGTGCGGCACGGCCATTCCTCCGCCCAGGGACGTGCTTATTAGCCGTTCGCGGGCCATCACCGACCTGATGAACTGTTCGCGATCATTCAGAAATCCCAGTTCATCAGCCCTGGCACTCAGGACTCCCACTGCCTGTTCCTTGCTTGTTGCCGGCAGTTGCCAGACGATCATCTCCTGATTAAAGTGCATAGCCACCTCGCCTGTTTCGCAGTAGCCGGTCAATTCGCCGCGACTTGGGGATGTTCCTGCCC
>JAOAFP010000162.1 GCA_026416215.1 Negativicutes bacterium
GCGATGATGGCACTGTTCACCATCGATTTCAACCCGGAACGGGCGGAGACGGCAGTGTCAGACGCACTGCGTATCTGGAAGGAAGAAGAGAATCTTTACACCGACCGGACCGGCAATGCAGGCGGGGAGGATACTGCCGGGATCGCGGGTGATCAGTACGCGTGTGAACTGGTGGAAGGCACATTGCAGAACCGGGCTCAAATAGACGAAATGATTGGCCGGGCCAGCCTGGAATGGCAGATTAACCGTATGGCCGGGGTTGATCGCAACATAATCAGGATTGCTGTCTACGAAATGTTTTTTGCCAACAGCTTATTGCCACCAGGAATTGCGATCAACGAAGCTGTGGAGCTGGCCAAGTTCTACAGCGGCGCCGAAAGCGGCAGGTTTGTCAACGGGGTGCTGGGGGCTATGGTCAAGAACAATGGCAGCTTATCTGGGAATTGACACAAGCTGCTACACAACCTCACTGGCCCTGATTGACGATCAGGAGAGGATTGTCGCCGACTGCCGCCGGATGCTGTCCGTGGAGCGGGGGCAGAGAGGCCTCTCCCAGTCAGCCATGCTGTTCCAGCATATGAAGAATCTGCCGTTGCTGTGGGAAGAGGCCGCTGGCCGGCTGGACGGTGAACAGCCGGTCGCCGTGGCGGCAACAGCCTGGCCCCGACGGGAATCCGGATCTTATATGCCAGCTTTTTTGATGGGGACGGCAATGGCCAGATTGATTGCCACCACGACCAAGGCTGGGCTGTGGTTTCTCAGCCATCAGGAGGCCCATGTCTGGTCTGCCTTGTTGTTCTGTCCGGAACTTTTGAACAATCCCGGCGGCTTCGGCGTGTTGCACCTGTCGGGCGGAACCTGTGAACTACTACAGGTAAGCCTGAATGAAAAGCATTTAATTGTCTGCCGGAAAATCTCGGCCTCTGCCGATATCACTCCCGGACAGATGATCGACCGGATTGGCGTCCGTCTGGGAATGGAGTTTCCCTGCGGCAGACAAATCGACCGGCTGGCCGCAACCGTGCCCGCCGAACAGAAGCCGGTGTTCGCTCAAAAACCGGCACTGGACGGCCAAACCTCCCGGCAGATCAGTTTTTCCGGCTCGCTGTCGGCGGTGGAAAGGCTGATCGACTCGATGCGGCCGCTGCCGGACGAAACTGTGGCTATCGTTTGCCGGGACGTCTTGGTTTATATTGCCGACAGCATTTTGGTCTGGCTAGACGCTGCCGGTCGCAGTAACGGGGCAGAGGAGGGCAGTGTGCCGACCATCACGGACGTGCTGCTATGCGGCGGCGTAGCATCCAGCGATTTTCTGCGTTCGCAGCTCATGTCACGGGCGGCCCGGAATGACTGGCGGTTTTACTGGGCAAAACCGCACCTCAGCACCGACAATGCGGTGGGGGCGGCAATGTTTGCCCGACGGGTCGCTTGCGCAGCCACCGATAATGTGTTATTATCAGCTGGCCGAAGCCGCTGACTGGCGGCGTTTTTCCCTTGCCCGGTCGGCCGTTTACTCCGACGCCGTACTGGGCAGGCGGTGGAATGGTAAAACTCAACTGGAGGAAAACTGCAATGTTAAATTCCGAGCAAAAACAAAAACTGATCGCCCTGCACAAAAAGCATGAGACCGACACCGGCTCGCCGGAGGTGCAGATAGCTATTCTGTCGGAGAGGATAAACTACCTTACCGAACATCTGAAAGCCCACAAAAAAGACCACAACTCACGGCGCGGGTTGCTGAAAATGGTCGGCAAGCGACGAGGTCTGCTTAACTATCTCAAAAACAGGGACATAGAGCGCTACCGGGCAGTACTTGAAAGGCTTAATCTTCGCAAATAGCAAATAAAAGCGGGCACGCCCGCTTTTATTTGTTGTTATCCGGCCGGACGACGGATAGACAATTTTCACTTCCCGCAGGCGCCGGCCTCCGGGGCAATGTGTTGTAATCACAAGGAGAGTGCAATGAAAACATTTAGTTACACCTTGGCCGGACGTGAGCTGATTATCGAAACCGGGCTGATGGCTAGGCAGGCAAATGGGTCGGTGCTGGTCAGGTATGGCGACACGGCGGTGCTGGTGGCCGCCACTCAATCTACCGAGCCGCGGTTAGGAATCGATTTTTTTCCGCTGACCGTTGACTATGAGGAGCGTCTATATGCCGTCGGGAAAATTCCCGGAGGGTTTATAAAAAGGGAGGGCAGGCCGAGTGAGGCAGCAATCTTGGCCGGCAGGCTGATCGACCGGCCAATCAGGCCGTTGTTTGACGACTCAATCCGCAATGACACTCAGATTGTGGCCACCGTGCTTTCGGTGGACCAGAGCAATCCGCCGGACATCACCGCGATGATCGGGGCATCGTGTGCCCTTTCTATTTCCGACATATGCTGGGACGGACCAATTGCCGGCGTTCGCGTCGGTCACATCAACGGCCAGTTTGTGATAAACCCGTCGGCCGAACAGCTCGCTTTCAGTCAGCTGAACCTGGTGGTAGCCGGCAACCGCGACGCCGTGCTTATGGTCGAAGCCGGGGCCAGTGAAGTCAGCGAACAGCTTGTGCTTGAGGCAATTGACCTTGGTCATCAGGAAATAAAAAAACTGGTGAAATTCATATCCGGCATCCAGCGCGAGGTGGGTAAGGCCAAAAAAGAAGCGCACCGCTATGCCCCGCCGCCGGAAATTGCCGAGGCGGTCCGTCAATACGTGGTCCAGCCCCTTACTGACGCGATTATGAATTCCGACAAACTGGCCCGTGAGGCCAACATGGCCGCAGTAAAAAAGGCGGCGGTCGAGCATTTTGCCGCCATCTGGCCTGACAACCTAAAGGACATAAACTACGTCATCGGCCGGGAGATCAAATCGATAGTCCGCAGGACCATAACTGTGGACAAAATCAGGCCGGACGGCCGCGGGCTGGACGAAATCAGGCCTATTGACTGCCGGGTGGGGGTCTTTGCCCGCACTCACGGATCGTCCCTGTTCACCCGTGGTCAGACCCAGGTTATGAATATCGCAACCCTTGGCTGCATCGGCGACGAGCAGATACTGGACGGGCTGGGCATCGAAGACTGCAAACGCTACATGCATAATTATAATTTCCCGCCATACAGCGTAGGAG
>JAOAFP010000163.1 GCA_026416215.1 Negativicutes bacterium
GTACCGATGATCTGAGACGGCGGATTGACCGTATGGTTATCGGTTTTACCGCCGACGAGAAACCAGTGACTGCCGGGATGCTGAAAGCCACCGGGGCACTGACCGTTCTTCTCCGGGAGGCAGTAAAACCAAATCTGGTGCAAACTCTGGAAAACACCCCGGCATTCATACACGGTGGTCCGTTCGCCAATATTGCCCACGGCTGCAATAGCCTGGTGGCCACCAAAACTGCCCTCAAACTGGCCGATGTCGTAGTCACCGAAGCCGGGTTCGGCGCCGACCTTGGGGCTGAAAAGTTTTTCAGCATCAAGTGCCGTTACGGTAAACTGCAGCCGGCAGCAGTGGTGGTGGTGGCTACGGTCAGGGCGCTGAAAATGCACGGGGGGCTGGCCAAAGATCAGCTGGGCGGGCAAAATTCTGACGCTCTGCTCCGCGGCTGCAGCAATCTTTTTCAGCACTGCGAAAATCTGTCGGGGTTCGGTTTGCCGGTGGTGGTGGCGATTAACCGCTTTCCGGCTGACAGCAGTGAGGAACTTGATCTTCTTCGTCGGGAGTGTTCCGTGCGTAATCTGCCGATAGCTCTGTCCGAGGTCTGGTCCCGGGGCGGGGCGGGTGGCGAAGAACTGGCCAGGCAGGTCCTTCGCGTCCTGGCCGGTCAGACCGGTGAGTTTTGCCATCTCTACGAAGACGGCGATAGTCTTAAAGCCAAGATTGAGACGGTAGCCCGCCGGATTTACCGGGCCGACAGCGTAATTTATACCCCGGCCGCCGAGAAGGGTCTGGCGATGGCCGAAAAAGCCGGCCTGGCCGGGGCCCCGGTCTGCATGGCCAAAACTCAGTACTCATTCAGCGACGATCCCAAAAAAATCGGTTGCCCGCGCGGATTTTCCCTCACAGTCAGGGATGTCCGGCTGGCCGTCGGGGCCGGGTTTGTCGTGGCGATTTGCGGCGATATAATGACAATGCCGGGACTGCCCAAAGTTCCGGCTGCTGAACAGATTGACATCGATCAGTCCGGATTGGTGACCGGTCTGTTTTAACGGCTGATGCATCCAGCTGAACGGCCGGCTTCCGGAAAGCTAAAGCGGGGACTCAAGGCCCGGCACCTGCAGTTTATTGCCCTGGGGGGCATCATCGGCAGCAGTTATTTTCTTGGCAACGGGTACGTCATCGGCTCGGCCGGCCCGGCTGCGGTGCTGAGCTATCTGCTGGGCGGGGCAGTAATTTTGTGTGTAATGCTCTGCCTGGGCGAACTGGCGGTGGCCAGACCGGTGTCGGGATCGTTCATAACCTACGCGGCCGACTTCATATCCCCCCACTGGGCGTGCGGAATCGGCTGGGCCTACTGGTTGACATGGGTCACATTCGTCCCGTCGGAAATGGTGGCTGGCGGAATTATCATGAACTATTTTTTCCCCGATCTGCCGGCCGCTATGTTTTCGGTAATCTTTATGGCAGTGATTACTGCGATCAATCTGTTGCAGGTGGCAATATTCGGGGAGATGGAGTTTTGGCTGGCCCTGTGCAAAATCTCGGCTCTGGTGGCGTTTGCCTGCGGGGCGACGATGATAGTGTTCGGGGTGGTGGCTGGCAACTACATTGGCAGCAGCATTCTGCTGGGAGAAGGAGGATTTTTCCCCAACGGCATCCTGCCGGTGTTTCTGGTGATGGTTATCGTCCTCAACAATTTTCAGGGCTCGGAGATTATCGGTCTGGCGGCGGCTGAAAGCAAGAATCCCGGCAAAACCATTCCCAAGGCCATTAAAAATGTCGTCTGGCGGATCTGTGCGATTTTCGTTTTGCCGCTGTTACTGCTGGTCAGCATACTGCCGTGGAATGAGGCCACTGTCGCCGACAGCCCGTTCGCCCGGGCGATTTCGCATTACGGACTGCACAGCCTGGTCTCGACAATTAACTTTGTCATCGTGACAGCGGCAATTTCGGCCTCAAACTCCGGTCTTTACGCCGGGGCTCGGGCGCTGTTCGGCATGGCCGGCGCAGCCATGGCGCCGGGGCGGCTATCGGGTTGCACCGAACAAGGTGTGCCGAAGGCGGCGATTATCTTCACCATAGCTTTTTGCTGGCTGTTTTTACTGGTATATTTTGTTGCCGATTACTTCTCGCTCAGTTACCTTTACGAAAATCTCCTGGCCCTGTCTGGGTTCACCGGGGCGATGTCGTGGATTTCGATCAGCTGGTGTCAGCTAAACTTCCGCAAGTGGTACATGGCCCGCAACAATTGCACCGACGGTCTGCTGTTTCGCACCCCGTGGCATCCCTGGCCGGCCGTGATCGCCATAGTGGTGCAGGTGATCTGCATACTGATGATGCCTTTTACCGAACAGTTGCGAATTGCTTTTTACCTGGGCCTGTTGCTGTTTATCCTTCCCATGGTACTGCACCGCTACCTTGCGGGAAGAGCAAGGAGGGACAATGCCGGAACTTCCCGAAGTTGAAACAATCAGGCGAAATCTGGCCGGGCGGCTGGAAAACACAGTGATCAGCCGGGTGGAGGTGCATTTGCCGCGACTGATCAAAAGGCCGTTGCTGCCCGAATTTGTCAGCGGCATGACTGGGGCTGTCATACGGGCGATCAGGCGCCGCGGCAAGCATCTTCTGTTTGATCTGAGCGACGGGAAGCATTTGCTTATTCACCTGCGGATGACTGGCCGGCTGACTATTGAAGACTGCCACCGGGAGGGGAGCGGTGCTAGGGTTAGCTTCCATCTCGTGGACGGGCGGATTTTGCAGTACGCTGATTCGCGAACTCTGGGAGTGATAGCCCTGCTGGGCAGTACCCCTGAGCGTGAGTGGCCGTCTTTGGCAAGACTGGGGCCGGAGCCGCTCACCGAAGGTTGGAATGACGGTTACCTGCACAGCAAAACCACCGGCCGCAAACTGGCGGTGAAATCCCTGCTTTTAGACCAGACGGTGGTGGCGGGAGTGGGCAATATTTATGCTGACGAAGCATTGTTTGAGGCCGGGATTGACCCTCGCCGCCCAGCCGCGTCGCTGGGACCGGATGAGTGCCGGCGGCTGGCTGAGGC
>JAOAFP010000164.1 GCA_026416215.1 Negativicutes bacterium
GGCGATATAGTCCTTGAACCGGCCGGGTATCGGACGCCACAGGGTGTGAACAATTCCCAGCGCCCCGTAGCAGTCCTTGACATTGTCGACCACCAGGCGAATGGCTGAAATGTCATAAATCTCGCCAAGTTCCTTACGATCGCGCTGCATCTTGCGCCAAATGCTGTAAAGATGTTTGGCCCGCCACTGCAGTTCACTGCGTATTCCCACTTCACGCAGACGCTCGGAAAGCTCACGGGCAGCATTCTGAAGAATATGGTCACGTTCTCCCCGCTTCTGTCTGACCTGCTCGACCAGTTCATAGTAGGCTTCGGGTTCCAGATAGCGGAAAGACAGGTCTTCGAGTTCCCACTTGACCCGGTATATCCCCAGCCGGTTGGCCAGAGGAGCGAATATTTCCAGGGTTTCCTCGGCCTTTTCCCGTTGCTTGTGCGGAGCCATGTGCTTTAGTGTCCGCATGTTGTGCAGCCGGTCAGCCAGCTTGATCATTATTACCCGGATGTCCCTGGCCATGGCCAGAAACATTTTGATGTAGTTTTCCAGCTGCTGTTCCTGTTTGCTCTTATAGGTAATCCGGCTGAGCTTGGTGACGCCGTCGACCAGCATCACCACTTCTTTGCCGAACATCGACTGCAGCTGTTCGAGGGTGACCGACGTATCCTCCGCCACGTCGTGAAGCAGGGCAGCGGTTATCGTCACGCAGTCCAGCTGGAGATCGGCAAGAATGTTTGCCACTCCCAGCGGATGGATAATGTATTCCTCCCCCGACTTGCGCAGCTGGCCACGATGGGCTTCCTCAGCCACGGCGTATGCCCGTTCGACTATTTCAACCGGCGCCTCCGGCTGATATGCCTTTATTTTGTTAATAAGCTCAAGGTAATGATTGCCCGGTTTCACCCCTGATCCCCTGTCATAAATTCATTGATGTCCGGAATCGCCGGATGCGGCAGTGCTGAAAATGCCTGCTGAACATCACACTTCATAGGTGACCAGGGTTTCAATCCGGTGTCCGGCAAGTCTTTGCCGCCCTCCCAGCTGACTGAGCTCAATCAGGAAAGCCAGACCGATCACTTCTCCCCCCAGTTTGTTCACCAGTTCAATAGTGGCGGCAATCGTGCCGCCGGTGGCCAGCAAATCGTCGGCCACCAGCACCTTCTGCCCCGGCCTGATTGCGTCGGCACTAATTTCCAGACAGTCAGTACCGTATTCCAGCGCGTACTCCTGCCGCACCGTGGGGCCGGGAAGCTTGCCCGGCTTGCGCACCGGCACAAACCCGGCCTGCATGGCCAGGGCAATTGGCGCCCCGATCAGGAACCCCCGCGATTCCGGACCGACCACCACATCCGGCCGGCAATCGGCAAATCGTTCTATAAGCTGCTGGATTGCCGTCCGGTAGGCCAGCGGATCCCTCAGCAGGGTGGTGATGTCCTTAAAGCTGATGCCCGGCTTGGGAAATCCTTCGACAATCCTGATCACGCTTTTCAAATCCACGACTTGTCCCTCCTTTTCAACTGCCATACTCCACCAGCTGGGGCAACCGGTAACCGCCCAGACAACTGTAATGCAGCTCAGCGGCGGCGAAGTTCTCCAGGCCCTGTCGGTATAAAGCGGAATGTTCCAGCTCAAATTTCCGACAACGGTAATCCGACCAGGTGATTTGCCAGACTGTTTTCCGGCGGACCAAACTCACGAGACCGATCTCCCGGAATATTTGCAGACCGATGTACACCAGGGAACGGCTGATCACCCGTCCGGCACTACAGGTCATGCGATTGATCAGAAGCTTTTCCTCTACCTCAAAGCTGCCCTGGCCTACCGAACAAGTGCGCAAAACCCTGAACAGCAGTTCCAGATCAGCACGCTGGGGAACTTTGGCCTGCCATCTCTGCCTACTACCTGCTATTATCGCCGGCGTCCACAACAAATGCAACCTTTCGACGTTACAGGCAATATCCTTTTGCCACCGCTGCCAGGCTGACGGACTGTCAGGAACTGCCATCAGCAATGTTTCGTTACCCGGAAGCCTGTCGGTTATTCCGGTAAAGATCTCTATCTTGGCGGGTCGTGGCGTCCAGTCGCCGTTTCCGGCGACAACCACGTCAATTCTGCCGGCCCGCTGGCGGATGGCTGCCGACAGTTCTACCGCCTGATCGCGGCCGGGAACCACCACTGTAACCGAACCGGTTGCGCGGCGGCAGACGTCGAGCAGATAGAACAACTCGTCGTCAGCCTGTCGTCCATCTATAATTGTCAGGGATCCTTTGACCACTTTATCATAGTTGGTTGCGCCCTTATCGGCGCTGTCGTCGGCTGCCAGATCGGCTACGTTCAGGCGAATCTCCCTCTTGTCCCGCCACATTTGGTATTCACAGCTGTAAACTACGTCCAGCGGCCGGCCACGACTGAGCCGCGCGGCAAATTCGCCGCCTCCCCAGTTTATGGCAGTGAATTCCCGGTCTTCCTGTCCCAGTTTCAGGAACAGATGCCGGTTATGCCCGACGGTCCTCACCTCGTTTACTATCAGCTGCCGGCTGACAAACAGCGGCCTTGGATTGCCCGCCCCAAACGGCTCAAGCGACAGCAGCTGAGACATAAACCGATCGTCGATTTCATCAAGTCCAATTTGACAGTCAACTGTCAGCCGGGCGACAAATACCTGCTCCGGGTAACAGTTCACGGTATGTTCGTTAATCGCCCGCCGGAACGGCCCTACGTTGTCCCAGTCAATGGTCAGACCGGCCGCCTGGGGGTGACCGCCAAACCTTTTCAGCAGGCTGGATGTGGCCGACAGCGCGGCGTAAATATCTACCCCCTCGATACTACGGCACGAACCCTTGCCACTGCCATCTTCCTGCCTGGTCAGCATGACCACCGGACGGTAATATTTTGCTGCCAGCCGCGATGCCACTATCCCGATGACACCGCCGTGCCAGTTCTCACCGGCTATCACCAGTACCCGTTGGTTGCCGCCATCCTGCCCGGCCAGGATTTGCTCGGCCTCGTTCATAATCTGCCGTTCAATCG
>JAOAFP010000165.1 GCA_026416215.1 Negativicutes bacterium
TTAATTTTTACAGCTTAGTTTACATAACATATATTATCGGACGTTGAAAAATCAAAAAAAGACATATCAGGCGTGTCGCACCGTCATTCAGCCACCTGTTCAAAATCGGCCAGCCCGTCAAAAATTGCCGGGCTGTTCACTAGTATCAGCCGGCCATCCACGCTGATCAAGCCTTCATCACTCATTCGTCCCAGTTCGCGGACCAGCGACGGTCTGGCCAGTCCCAGCATCTGGGCAATTACTGTTTTACTGTGTCTGAGCTTTATTAGGCCGCTGCCATTGGCAGATTCCAACTCCTGTTTCAGGTACAGCAAAATTCTTGTCCGGGCATCCTTTTGGGCCAGTACAGCCAGTTTGCGCCGGAAATGGTCGATCCGGCCGCTCAAAAATCGGATGTAATTATTGTTAAAGACTAGACTGCACCTTAAAACCGCTTCGATTTGCACGAAAGTAATGGTGAGCACCGTCGAACAACAGTCAGCAGTCATGGTAAATGGATAAATTTTGTTTTTGGCGTAAAGCATAGCCGGTCCCATGCAGTCGCCAGCGGCAAACTTTTTCACCAGAATAGCCTCCCCGCTGACGGCAATCCGGTGGGCGCTGAACTGGCCTTCAACCACCACCACCACGCCGGGACACGATTCTCCCTGCTGGGCAAACATCTCTCCCTTCTCAACGACGTTGATCCGGCAGCCCGGCGGAGCAAGCAGCAGCTTCATATCGTCCGCTGATAGGCCACTGAACAGTTGATGCTTTTCAATTGCCGCCCGGATCGGTTCCAGGTCGTTATTGTTGTTTACAACCGGTTGTAATCTGAACATTTTGTCACCTCGGTTACATTATTTTAAGGTTTGTTGTGCTAAATTATGAGCAGTCCAGACAGCGGCCCCACGTTGACAATAAACAAACGTTGGCCAAAAATTCTTATCATCAGGAGGTTCAAGGGCTTATGGGAATGTTCTGTTATCAATGCCAGGAGACGGCCGGCGGTAAAGGTTGCACCGTCCGTGGTGTGTGCGGTAAGACTGAGGAAGTTGCCAATCTTCAGGACTTGCTGGTTTATTCGGTCAAGGGACTGGCCCAGGTGGTGAACTGCGGTAAATTGCCGGTTGCCGACCACCCGCAAGTCAATCGCGAAGTACTTAACTCCCTGTTCATGACCATCACCAACGCCAACTTCGACGAGAAGGCAATTGCCGGGCAAATCGATAAAATTATTGCCTTCCGGCAGCAGCTCATGAACAAGGCCTGCTGTGCCTGCAACGGTTGCCATTGGCACGACGCAGCCACCTTTACGGTTAGCAGCCGCGAGGAAATGCTGGCCAAAGCCCGGACAGTGGGCGTGCTGGCCACGGCTGACGAGGACATTCGCTCCCTGCGGGAAATGATCACCTACGGGGTCAAGGGCATGGCCGCCTACGCCGAGCACGCCCTCAACCTTGGCCACGAAAACGAGGAGATCTACGCTTTTATTTACGAGGCTCTGGCCGCAACACTTGATGACAGTCTCAGTGCCGATCAGCTGGTTGCATTGGTAATGCGGACCGGCGAGCACGGCGTCAAAGTGATGGCAATGTTGGACGAAGCTCACACTTCCCGGTTTGGGCATCCCGAGATCACCGAAGTGAACATAGGTGTCCGCAACAACCCGGCCATCCTGATCTCCGGCCACGATCTGACCGACCTGGAACAGCTGCTGATTCAGACCCAGGGCACAGGCGTAGACGTGTACACCCACAGCGAAATGCTTCCCGCCCACTACTACCCGGCATTCAAGAAGTACGAACATTTTGTCGGTAATTACGGCAACGCCTGGTGGAAGCAGAAAACCGAATTTGTTTCCTTTAACGGCCCGGTTCTGTTTACCACCAACTGCATTGTCCCCCCGGCTGACGAAAACGTCCGCCGCCGCATTTTCACCACCAATTCGGCCGGTTTCCCCGGCTGCCCGCACATCTTGCCCGATGAAAACGGCAAAAAAGATTTCACGCCGATTATTGAAATGGCCAAACGCCTACCGCCACCGCAAGCCATTGAGGAAGGCAAGATAGTCGGCGGATTTGCCCACAACCAGGTCCTGGCTTTGGCTGACAAAGTTGTCGAGGCTGTAAAAACCGGGGCGATTAAAAAGTTTTTCGTTATGGCTGGCTGCGACGGCCGGATGCCTGCCCGTTCCTACTATACTGAATTTGCCGAAAAGTTGCCGGCTGACACCGTAATTCTCACCGCCGGCTGTGCCAAATACCGCTACAACAAACTCAACCTTGGCGATATCGGCGGCATTCCCCGGATTTTGGACGCCGGCCAGTGCAATGATTCCTACTCGCTGGCCGTAATCGCCCTCAAACTCAAGGAAGTGTTCGGGCTCGACGACATCAACAAGCTGCCGGTTGCCTTTAATATCGGCTGGTATGAGCAGAAAGCGGTAATCGTGCTGCTGGCACTGCTGTATCTAGGGGTGAAAAATATTCACCTCGGCCCCACCCTGCCGGGATTCCTGTCGGCCAACGTCGCCAAAGTCCTGACTGAAAAATTCGGTATCGGCGGCATCGGCCAGGTGGATGAAGACATCGCCATGTTTATGAAGCAATAAACATTACCGGTGGCATCGGCTGAAAGACGGTAAAAACGGTACGACGAGCGGCGGTTGCGGCCATCAGTCCGGCGGACGGTGATCGTGACCGCCGTTTTTTACCTGTACCGGCCTTTCCCGATCCGGAAGGCAGGATTTTATCGGCTGTCCGGCAAAAGGAATGATTGCCGTCACGTTCGGCCGGCGGCAGGACAGGCCAGAAAACAGGGGGATATGAATGAGTCATGAATAACGACAACTGTTGCGCCGATCCCGGCAGCATCGGCTTTTTTGGTTTTGCCATCGCCTGTGCCCTGACCGGGGCAACCCTGCTGAAACTGATCCCGGAATCGTCGCTTATAATTGCCGCCGGTCTTTGTTTCGGCGGCATTGCCCAGTTTTACGCCGCCCACATATACTGTGTCAGCC
>JAOAFP010000018.1 GCA_026416215.1 Negativicutes bacterium
CCCCGCCTGTACAGGGCATGGGCCAGCCGGTGCAGCCAAATGGCGTGCAGTCCGGGATAGCACAGCAGCACCTCCCAGACTGTCCGGGCGGCCGGGTCGCGGGCAAATACCGCCTCGATATCGCGTTTCAGGGTCTTCAGCATAGTTTGTCCAGCCGCCCCCTGATCCGCTGCTCAGCTTCCTGCCGGCCGAGCACCGGCACCAGCCTGTCGAGATCCGGTCCCTGCCGCCGGCCGGTCAGCAGCACCCGCAACGGCATGAACACCTGCCGGTTGCCGAGCCCGGACTGACGGACCACTTCCTTCAGCACCTGCCTGACCGCTTCCCCGTCCGGACGGTCGGGCAACAGGTTGAGGAACAGTTCCGCCACCCTTACAACCCGGTCCCGGTCGGCCAGCACCTCACCGGCATCGCCGGCCACTGCCGTGCCCCGGTCGTAGAACACCTCCAGCCCCGCCGCCAGCTCCTCGCCGCAGCACGCCCCCTCCCTGGCCACTGCCACCGCCGCCAGCAGTTTTTCATACTCAGCCGTTCCGGCCGGCGGCAGCTGCCGGCCGGCCGCCGCCAGGGCCGGAGCCGATGCCTCCAGCACCCGCACAGGTTCAGTCTGCCGGAAATACTGTCCATTCAGCCAGTTCAGCTTCTCTTGGTCGAATACCGCCGGATTTTTTGCCACCCGGGCCAGGGAAAACTGTTCAATCAGCTGCTGGCGGCTCAAAACCTCCCCGCCGTCCTCTGGCGACCAGCCAAGCAGGGCGAGGAAGTTTACCAGGGCTTCCGGCAGGTAACCCCTCTGACGGTACTGCTCCACCGCCGTGGCTCCGTGCCGTTTGCTCATTTTGCTGCGATCCCGGCCCAAGATCAGGGAGACGTGGGCAAACCCCGGCGGCGGCGCGCCCAGGGCCTGGTAAATCACCAGCTGGCGGGGGGTGTTGGGCAGGTGTTCCTCTCCCCGCACCACCAGATTGATCCGCATCGTCAGATCGTCAATTACTACCGCGTAGTTGTAAACCGGCATTCCGTCGCTCCTGACGATTACAAAATCGCCGATCCCGTCGCTGTCGAAAACCACCTCGCCCCGCACGGCATCATTCACCCGGTACTGCTGGCCGGACGGAGTCTTGATCCTGATCACCGACGGCTGCCCGGCCGCCAGCCGCCGTCCGGTCTCATCCGACGGTAAATCCCGGCAGTGCCCGCTGTAACGCGGAGTTTGTCCGGCCGCCAGCTGCCGTTCCCGTTCCCCGGCCAGCTCCTGTTCGGAACAAAAGCAGTGGTAGGCCTGGCCGGCAGCCAACAGCTGCCCGGTAAACCGGCGGTAGATGTCCTGCCGCTCACTCTGGCGGTAGGGCCCGTATTCTCCGCCTTTGTCCACCCCCTCGTCCCAGTCCAGTCCGAGCCAGAGCAGGGCTTTTTTAATATCCTCCTCCGACGACCGGCTGGAGCGGCCGGTGTCAGTATCCTCGATCCGCACCACAAACTGTCCGCCGCTCTGCCGGGCCAGCAACCAGTTGAACAATGCCGACCGGGCCCCGCCAATATGCAGCGGTCCGGTCGGGCTGGGGGCAAAGCGCACCCGCAATTTGTCGGTTGTCATGGCCGGTTGCTCAACCTCCCTGCTGCCAGGAACTGGGAATTATCGTACAGGTGGCGTAAGCAGCAATCCCCTCCTGCCGGCCGGTGAAGCCCATCCCTTCGGTGGTGGTGGCCTTGACGTTGACATTTTCCGGGCTGACCCAGAGTACCCGGGCCAGGTTCTGCTCGATGTCGCCGATGTAGGGACGCAGCTTGGGCCGCTGGGCGACGATCACCACGTCGAGATTGTTCAGCACGTAGCCTTTGCCGTGCAGCAGCTCGCGCACCCGCTCCAGCAAGTTCAGACTGCTGATCCCCTTGTACCTGGGATCGGTGTCGGGGAAATGGCGGCCAATATCGCCGAGGCCGGCCGCCCCGAGAATGGCATCCATCGCGGCGTGAACGACAACATCGGCATCGCTGTAGCCCAGCAGTCCCATCTCGTATTCCACTTCCACCCCGCCCAGAATCAGTTTCCGCGACCGCGACAGTTTGTGAGCATCATAACCCATCCCTGTCCGTAGCATTATCTCGTCCCCCCTGTCAGTTCTTCTCGTGCAAGTATCTCCGCCAGCTGCCAGTCGACCGGCGTAGTCAGCTTTAAATTGTCGTCCGGATTGACGGTTATCCGGACCTTGTGACCCAGACGCTCAACCAGCGCCGCGTCATCGGTGACCACTACCCCGTCCTCCCCGGCCCGGCGGTGGGCCTCGCGCAGCCAGTCGGCCCGGAACACCTGCGGGGTCTGAACGGCCCACAGGCTGCACCGCTCAAGGGTGGCAGCCACAAACCCCGTCCCGTCGTCCTGCTTGATCGTGTCCCTGACTGGAGCGGCCAGCACCGCCGCCCCGTATTGCCGGGCATCAGCCACCACCGCCGCCAGGGCCTGCCGGCTGACTAGCGGACGGGCAGCGTCGTGCACAGCGATATATTCCCACTCCCGGCCTATCGCTGCCAGACCGCAGGCCACCGACCACTGCCGCTCGGCACCGCCGGCCACCACCGCCACTTCGGCCTGGGTGCTGAAACCGGCCAGCAGCCTGCTCATTTCTGCCACTTCCGCCGCCCCGGCCACCACTACCACCCGGCCGAACAGACGGCTGGCCAGCAGCCGGTCCACCGTCAGTTCGATCACCGTCCGGCCGGCCAGCGGCAACAATACCTTGTTCTTCCCGGCCGCCATCCGCCGGCCGCTGCCGGCCGCCGGCACCACCGCCGCGATCATCACCTGAGGCTGATGCCGGTCAGCCGGGCAGCCGGGTAAAAATCATCCTGCCGGCCGCCGTCTGAATTACCGAGTTGACCACCACCCTGACCTCGCGGTCGATCAGCCGTCGCCCCCCTTCCACTACCACCATTGTCCCGTCGTCAAGGTAGCCGATACCCTGTCCGTGTTCCTTTCCTTCCTTCAGCACCCGCACCGTCATCTCCTCACCCGGCAACATCACCGGTTTCAGGGCGTTGGCCAGTTCGTTGACGTTCAGCACCTTAATCCCGCGTAGCGCCGCCACTTTGTTGAGATTATAGTCAGTGGTCACCAGGTTGGCACCCAGATCGAGTGCCAGCTGTACCAGCTTTCCATCCACCCCGTCGATCCCCGGATAGTCTGTGGCGACGATCTGAACCGTCAGCCCGGCGTTGCCCTGCATTTCCGCCAGCACGTCCAACCCGCGGCGCCCCCGGGCCCTTTTTACCCCGTCGCCGGCATCCGCCACTGACTGCAGTTCGGAGATGACAAAACCGGGAACAACCATCTCGCCGGGCAGAAACCCGGCCCTGGCGACATCGGCAATCCGCCCGTCGATAATGGCGCTGGTATCGAGCAGAGCCGGCCGGCAGCCCACGATGTCCCTGCCGCCGTCACCTTCCCGCCGTCGCCTCAGCCTGCCCGGCACCCGCCCGAGCATATTCAGCAGGTCATCGCGCTTTCTGACCGCCACCCGCACCCCGATATAACCCAGCAGGATATTGATGAAAATGGGCAGATATTTGCCGATTACCGGTACGGGCACCAGGGCCTCGGTCACCAGATTGGCGATCAGCAGCCCGGCTGCCAGACCGACAAACATCGCCAGCAAATCGTTCAGCGACATCCTGAACAGCCGCTCCTCGGCCCAGCGCTCGACACCCACCAGCCAGCTGCTGACCAGCGGCGAAACCAAAAAGCCGATTACCGCCCCCACCATCGCCCCGCCGACCACGCCGACCAGCGCGGCCAGCGTCAGACCGAAAAAGCTGGTTTTTAGCAGAGCGTTGTCTACGTATCCGATAAAACAGCCCTCTATCTCTTCACTTAGGGCGAACCCGGTCACAGCCGCCAGGCAGACTATGACCACCCTGAGCAGCCTTTGCATACTCCCCCCTCCCTGACCAGCAACCAGCCTTCCCCACTGGATTAGGTCAGGTTAAACTTACCCAGTGCCACCACCGTTTTGTGTTCCCTGGCCAGGACCTCCTCGAGATCCACCCCCAGCACATTGGCCAAGGCCGCCAAATAAAACAGGCCGTGACCAATCTCCCGGTACAGCACTTCCCGGCAGGGATCACACATTTCCCCGGCCACGTGGCTGGCAACAAACTCCCGCAGACGGCCATAGTCGGCATCCGGGGGATAGCTCTGCCTGCCGGCCTCGATTTTCAGACAGCCGCACTCGGTAACCGTCTTGGCCACCGCCCGGTTGATCCGGGCCGCTGCCTCGGCCTGCTTGGTCATTATATCGAGAATGCTGCGGTGACGGAGCAAACACTCATCGACTACCGCCTGAAACCTGTCTAGGCAACGCTCAGCCATCCTCTGTCCTCCTGCCCTATAATCAGCCATGTCCTGAGATATTATAACCAAATTGGCAGCCATTGGCTATACGGGCAACTTTATCCCTGGCAGTATTTACGCCGTTCCGGCCGAATGTTAAAATAGGGAGAAGAAAATCAGGGGGGTCAGCATCATGAAACTGTGGAGAAAAATTCACATCGTCACCAGTATTATTGCGGCCGGCGTACTGGGCTGGAAGATCTTCAGAAACCTCCGCAAGCAGAAGCAGCAGCCGGCCGAATAGCCGGAGTGGCCGGCACGGTTCCAGGCTTAATCTGTCAGAAAGGGATCAGCGACGATGAATATTAGCAGGGTTCTGATTATGGGTGCCGGACAGATCGCCGGCGGCATTGCCCAGTGCACGGCCAGCCACGGCCTTAACACCACCATCTACGACCCGGACGAATCAGCCGTCAACCGGGCACTCCGGCAGGTTGACCGCAACCTGTCGCGTCTGGTGGACAAAAAACGGCTGACCGCTGACCAGAAGGCTCAGGCCTTGCTGAATATCGACGGCAGCACTGACCTCAACAACGCAACCCGCGACACCGATTTGGTGATCGAAGCCTCGGCCAAGTCGCTCGACCGTAAACAGGAACTGTTCAGGCTGCTCGAACAGCTGTGCCCCGGTCACTGCATCCTGGCCAGCAACTCATCCTTCTTTCCGGTCACGGCTCTGGCCGGCCGTTCTGCCTGTCCCGACCGGATAATCGGACTGCACTTTTTTACCCCGGTGCCGCTGATGAAAATGGTGGAAATCGTCCGCAGCTATGAAACCAGCGACGCCACCTTCCGGGCAGTCAGGGACTTCTGCGAAAAAATCGGCAAGGAGTCGGCTGAGGTCGAGGACAGCACCGGACTGGTCGGCAACCGGCTGTTGATGCCATACATCAACGAAGCCATCTTCGCCTATATGGAGGGAGTGGCGTCGGTGGAGGACATCGACAGGGTGGCCCGCCGGGGCTTCAACCACCCAATGGGACCGCTGGAGCTGGCCGACCTGCTCGGTCTGGATACGGTGCTGGAGATCATGGAGCAGCTGTACCTCAGCTTCAATGACTCCAAATACCGTCCCTGCCCGCTGCTCCGCCGGATGGTGACCGGCGGCTGGCTGGGACGCAAGTCGGGGCGAGGATTTTATAACTACGAATCCAACTGACCAAAGACCGGCATCTGATCAGAGGCCTCCGCCGGCTATCCGGTGGAGGCCTCATTGTTGTTGCTGGCGTTTTTACGCCATATACAGAGTGTTGCCGCAATCCCCAGGACACCGACGACCGCAATATAGAAGGCCGGCGCGTACGGCGTCCCCCAGGAATAGGTCAGCCAGGTTATCGACAGAGGGGTTACCCCGCCGATAAACGCATTGGCCACGTTCAGGGTGGTGGCCACCCCGGAATAGCGGATGGCGATGGGAAACAGCCGGGTTATAACCAAATTGTAGGCAGGGTTGCCAACACTGACGAACAGCGACAGGGCCAGCAGGTACCACTCCAAATGCCGGCCCTGTCCGTCGATCGCCGCATTCAGCACCAGCAGCGACAGCCCGATAATCGCCGCCAGGGTTACCGCCAGCACAGCCGGCAGCAACCGATCAAACCGGCAGACCGCCGCTGCCAGCAGCAGCAGTCCCGCCAACGATACTGTGTTGAACGTGCTCAACCGAAACGCCGCCAGATGGCTGTAGCCAAGATTGGTGATCAGGTATGACGGCAGCAGTGAATAGAAAAAAACCATCACCGTGCCGAAGGCGGCTGTTATCACCACCCCGGCGGCAAAGCCACCAAAATAACGGCGGAAAATCTCCAGAAACGGTATGCCGGCAAGCCCGCCGCCGGCCTTGATCTGCTCGAAAGCCCGGGTCTCAGGCATGGTTCGCCTCATCACGTAACCCACCAGAGCCAGCCCGCCGCCCAGCCAGAACGGGATCCGCCAGGCAAAACCGGTGATCTCGGCCACCGAAAAAAACTCACCCAGCAGGGTAGCCACCAGCGACCCCAGGCTGATCCCCCAGTAGATCCCGGAAATAATGATCGCAATTCCCATGAATTTGCGTTCGGCCGGCATATGCTCGTACACAAAAGTGAACGCCCCCGGCAGCTCCGCTCCCAAGGCAAACCCCTGAACAAACCGGACGACCACCAACAACACCGGCGCCCAGACTCCGATAGTCCGGTAGCCGGGGATCAGCCCGATCGCCAGGGTGGCAAACGCCATGGCAAAGATCGATAACAAAAACACCAGCTTGCGCCCGTAACGATCGCCAAAATGGGCCAGCAGCGAACCGCCCAGCGGCCGGGCCACGTAGCCCACCGCAAACAGCGAGTAGGTTTCCAGCAGCCTGACCAGTTCTGAGCCGGTGAAAAAGTTTTCGGCAATGTACGGCGCCAGCAGGATAAAAATGGAAAAATCGTAAAATTCTATCACGCTGCCCACCGACGACAGCCCGATAATCCGGGCGTCGTGCCACCATCTTCCTGGAACGCCTGAAAACTGCATTTCCCCCACCTCCCGGGTTGCGTTCTGCCCGTGCTCCGCCGGCCGCCTTTCCGGCCGGCTGCGGCCACGGCCATGCCCTCTTTCCCTGGCCACTGCTCCGTAGCGGCAATTCAGACCGCCGCCGGCCCGCCGGGGTGAAATTCGCCCCGCGTTAGCCCGTTCCTGCCATTTGACTGCCTTGGGGCCGATCGTCTATAATTCGGCCGTAACAACCCTGTCCAACGGAGGGACCACTATGTCCAGAACCGCTGTCTGCACCATCACAACTGTCCTGGTGCTGGCGGCCCTGACCGCCGCCGCCCTGGCCGGCACCGGCACCGCCGTCGGCGATACCCTGCCCACCATCACCGCCAGCGACCCGGACGGCAACACAGTGAACATCACCGCCGCCGGCAAACCAATGGTCCTCAATTTCTGGCGGCTGGGCTGCCCGTACTGCCATGAGGAAATGCCCGACCTTATGCAGTTTGCCGCCGATTACCGACAGACCGTCGATTTCTACAGCATCGATGTAACCGACAACGGTAATGACGTCCGGAACTACTTCAACCAGTACGGGTTCAGCTTTGACAATACCGTACTGCTCAACGGCGACATGTCGGTGTGGCGGCTGTTCCGGTCCCAGGGTGTCCCCCTGACCGTGGTGGCCGACCGGAATGGCATAGTCCGCCACCGCGTCATCGGCGCCCTGACCTACGCTGAACTGGAAAACTACGTGGCCGATGCCGACCAGTACTGACCAGGAATTGTAAACACCTTACGCCATTCAACCAAAACAGGCAAGCCCGGTATTCAGGCTTGCCTGTTTTGGTCCTGGGAGGTTTTTTACTTGGCACCGCTGTTGTTATTGTTATTGTTCCACCACCAGCACCCGCCCTGATTGGGCCCCGGTCCGGCCTGACCGTTGTTGCCGGGACCGTTCCAGCAACACTGCGGCTGGGCCGCCGCTGCTGCTACGGCCGACAGCCCGAGCAGGGCCACTAGTGCCAGTACGAGAGCTCTTTTCATACTCAGCCTCACCTCCTTAATCACACCTGACCAGACACCACTGCTTATTTACCGCCGCCGTTGCCGACACCGCCCGGGCAGCAGTAGCTGCCTTGTCCGCAACACGGCGAGCCGTCGTAACAACAGGGTGGCGCAGCGGCCATGGCCAGCGACGACAGCCCCAGCAAGGCTGCCACAAAAGCGGCCAGCACAATTTTCCTCATTACCGGTTCCCTCCTTTACCGCTTACTGTGAGCTCATTGTAACGGGAACTTGTGAATAAATTATGAAATTTGTGACCGGCCGGATATTTTTGTTGCCGCTTGCCCTGCCCAATGACCTGACCATAACGGCCGTTAAACGGAAACCGTCCTGCCTTCCCGGCTAAAACCGCTACCCGGCTACCCGGGCTGACTTTCCGCCGCCCGCGGCACGGGCGGCGGTGGCAGCAGGCTGAGCACCAGCCCCGACAGCAGCATCACTGCGGCGATCAGCAGAAACGGCAGCCTCAGTGCCTGACAGGAGACAATCAGATAGGTGTTGAGGTAGGGCATAACCCCGCCGATTCCCCGCCCCAGGCTGTAAATGAGCCCCCCGGCCCGCGAGCGGATTTCCTGCCGGTAGTAGAGGGAGAGCATATAGGGCACGATCCCGTGCACCCCCATCGCCGCCCCCGACAGGAACAGAAATACGAAAGTGGCAGCGGCCGGCGCCAGGTAAAACCCGGCATAGACGGCAAACCCGGCCAGGCAGTAAAGCCGGTACACAGCCGCCGGCCGCCGATTGAACAGCCTCACCGCATATGCTCCCAGCCACATGCCGGTCTGGTAAATTATCATGTACAGGGGCAGGTGCTGGCCGGCCACTCCCATGCCACCAGCTGTTTCTGCCGCGGCCAGGAACACCGACACCTGGGAAAAAATTCCCCACGAAGCCGCCTGCAGCAAAATTATGCTAATAAGAAAGATCAGGGTGGAACGGCGCAGCCGGACTGCCAGCAGCGGCCGGTAGTCCACCGCCCGCGCCGACAGCGGCCGTCGCAGTTCCGCCGGCAGGGTCTCACTACCCCGCTGCCAGACGTACCACAGCAGCCAGCCGCCCAGACCGCCGGCAATCACAAACAGCAGTCGCCAGCCGGCCAGATAGATAACCAGCGAGGCCAGCAGTGCCCCGGCGATGTAGCCGATGCCACCCGACATCTGGAAATACGACGACACCGCCCGGCGATCGAAACTGCCCCTGACTGACTCGACGATCCAGGTCTCGGCCGCCGTCCAGGTCCCGCCCAGACCAAATCCCGAAATCACCCGCAGAACCAAAAAGCCGGCAAACGAATAAGGCACAGTCCCCATCAGCAGCATGGCCGCACTGTAGCAGCTTATGAATACCGTGGTCGCCGACCGCCGGCCGATCGCATCGGCCAGCCCGCCGGCCAGAACCCCGCCGGCCGCCGAACTGATCAGGGCCACTGTCACAAACAAACCGCCGGTCTTCAGATCAAACATCCCCTCGTTGATCATCAGCGGCATAACGATGACAAAAAACAGATTGTCAACTATGTCCAGCATCCAGCTACACAACGCCGCCCGAACGTTGGCCATGCCCAGCAGTCTATTCATCGTTGCTCCAAGTTTCCGTCCCTTCGCCCCGCCGTCGCAGTCCACGGCCGACACGCGGCCGGTCCGGTAGACGCACCGGTTTTACGAGGCTTAATCCGGTGTTTCGTCCGGGGCACTGGCCCGCAGCAGCAGCTTAAGCCCGGCCCTCTTCCTGCAGCTTTTGTTTGTCGATGGTCATAATGAACGGGTAGTAGACCATTCCGCAGAGAACAAAATTAACCAGCTGCAGGATCACCGCCTTCCAGTCGCCGGTGGACAGGAATCCGCTGAAAAACACCGGCATCGTCCACGGCACCGCCGCGTAGGTTTTGGCTACCAGGCCGGTTTCCATGGCGAAGTAGGTGGTGGTGGCGGCCAGCATCGGACAAATTATGAACGGTATGACCATCACCGGGTTGAGCACTATCGGCACGCCGAAGGTGATCGGTTCGTTGATGTTGAACAGCCCCGGCCAGATCGCGGTGCGGCCGATCATCTTCAGATGGGCCGACCGGGCCTTAATCATCATAATAAGTGCCAACGGCAGGGTCATTCCCGACCCGCCGGTCAGGACAAAAACGTCAAAAAACTGACGGGTGATGGAATATTCAGGAATATGACCGGCAGCCTTGGCCATGGCGTTGGCCTGGGTGAACACATCCCAGATCGGCCCGCCTATCCCCATCACCAGCATCGCCCCGTGAATACCGAAGCTCCACAACACCTGGATGGCAAACTCGGCGATCAGCACCGAAACAAACGAGCCGCCGAGGATCAGCAACGGCTTGGTGACTATTTCATCAATGAAGGTGGGTAGGGTGTGTCCCCATGGCTCGAGCAGCTGGTTGACCAGCCAGACCACGGTCAGGATACAGAAGGCCGGAATCAGGGCGGCAAACGACCGCGACACGGTGGGCGGCACCCCGTCCGGCAGCCTGATCACAATATTTTTCCGCACAAACACCCTCAGCATCTCGACGGTGAAGAAGCCGATGATCATGGCGACAAAAAAACCCTTGCCCCCCATCAGTCCCAGGTTTATGTTGCCGTCGGCGGTGAACGGATTGGCAATCAGGAAAGCGCTGAAGCTGATCATGCCGGCGGCAATGGCATCAAGATTGTAGGTTTTGGCCAGCGAATAGGGCAGACTAACCGACATCGCCAGCCCCATCACCCCAAATGTGGCCATGACCACCTCGGCCAGATCGCCTTTATAAGGGGCAACCGCCGCAGCCAGGCTTTCCACCGGCGGATTAGCCACGATCAAAAACGCCGAACCTACCAGCAACAATGGCATAATTGCCAGACCGGCGTCGCGAATGGCCTTGAGGTGCGGCTGCTCAGAGATCCACCCCGCCAGCGGGGCCATTTTTTCTTCCATAAAGATGATCAGTCTGTCCATCGGGCTTGCTCTCCTTTCCTGAATATCGGCATTACCAGCCGTTGTTGGCGATAACTTCCCGGAACCACCAGCCGCTGTCCTTGACCAGCCGGTCCCGTTGTCCGCTGTTGTAGTCCACCCTGATCAACCCATAAACGTTGCGATAACCGTTCACCCAGGAAAAACAATCCAGGCCGGTCCAAAGGTGATAGCCGATGACGTTGACCCCGTCGGCGATCGCCCGGGCAGTCTCGGCCAGGTGATCGCGGATGAACTCGATCCGCTCCTGGTCGTGCACCGCCACCGGCCGGCCTTCAGCGTCGTACTCCACCAGCTGGTCCTCCCGTTCCTGGCGGCGGTTGCCGATACCGTTTTCCGACACCAGAACCGGCAGATCGCGGTAGCGGGTTTTGACTAACATCAGCAGATCGTACAGTCCCGGCGGGTAAATTTCCCAGCCCCGGTCGGAGTAGCGGGCATCCGGCAACTGGACGGCCTCAAACAGCTGGCCGATCTCCGTGCCGGGACCGGCATCCGCCACCGCCACCCCGCCCTGCCGGACCCGCCGCGGCTGGTAATAGTTAACCCCGAGGAAATCCACTGTCCCCTCCGCCAGTATCGACAGATCGTCGCCGTATTTCTTCGGGGTCAGGCCCAGCCGGCCGATCAGCCCGGTCAGCTCAGGGCTGTAACCGCCGATGAGCACCGGGCGGAGAAAACTGTCCACCAGCAGCAGGCTGGCGGCGTCGGCGGCCGCCCGGTCGGCCGGCCGGTCGCTGACCGGATAGGTCGGCGAAACGTTGAGGATGTTGCCGATTTTACCCCCGGGTCTGACCTGACGGAAGGCCCGCACCGCCTTGGCGCAGGCCACCAGTATGTTGTGGGCCACCTGGACTGCCGCCCGCGAGTCGCTGACCTGGGGGTAGTGGTGGGCCGACAGGTAGCAGCACTCCGGCGCGACGATCGGTTCGTTCATTACCAGCCAGTACTCAACCAGATCGCCGAAGGTCTCAAAGCAGAACCGGCAGTAGTCGGCGAAATAGTCGCCGACCAGCGGGTTTTCCCAGCCTCCCCGCTTCTGCAGCGACCACGGCATGTCGAAGTGGTAGAGATTGACAAACGGAGTGATCCGGTTGTCGTGAAATTCCCTGAGCAGATCACGGTAAAATTGCACCCCGCGCTGATTGACCTCCCCGTAACCGTCGGGGAAAATCCGCGTCCAGGCAATCGACAGCCGGTAGCTGTTCCAGCCCAATTCCCTGAACAGGGCGATATCCTGCCGGTAGCGATGGTAAAAATCAGCCGCCAGGTCGGGCTTGGCCGCCTGCCAGAACTGTTCCGGCTCGTGATGGGACCAGTAGTCCCATACCGACAGACCCTTGCCGTCCTCACGGGCCGCCCCCTCAGTCTGGGGTGCCGACGCCGCCACCCCCCAGAAAAATCGCTCAGGAAATTTTACTTTCATTTCAACCTCCGCCTTCCGGCCACTATTTTTGCCCTGCCTTGCCCTTGCCTGCGCCGCCAAAACAAAAAGCCATCGCTCGCCGCAACGGCTTTCCTCGCTGTCAGCCCAGCCACTTCTGTAGCATGTCCTTCAGCTTCACCGGGTTGATCGGCTTGGTGATGTAGTCGTCCATCCCGGCCTCCAGACACCTTTCCCGGTCACCCTGCATGGCATTGGCCGTCATCGCCACCACTGTGATGTGCGGGTTGTCGGGCGACAGCCCCTCCCGCCGCCTGATCTCGCGGGTGGCGGCATAACCGTCCATCTCCGGCATCTGACAGTCCATAAGAACCAGAGCATACTGCCGGCCGGAAAACACCTTGTCAATTGCTTCCCGGCCGTTGCCGGCAATGTCCAGGGTGTAGCCCATTTTTTTCAGCAGCATTGACGCCAGCTTCTGATTGGCGGCATTATCCTCGACCAGCAGCAAGTGTTTGCCAGCCGGCCGGGTCCGGCCGGAATAGCCGGCTGCCGGCCGGGGTGGTTCGTCCTCAGTCCTGCGCTTGGTCTCGCCGCCGCCCGCCAGCAGTCCGGCTATGATGTCGAGCAACCGGGATTGCTTGAATGGCACCGGCAGGTAAGCGTCATAGCCTGCCACCCTTATCTCCTGCTCGTACTGCTGACTGTCCGGTAGGTCGACGGCCAGCACCCGCAGCCCCCGCAGATCGTCGCGGCTGCGCACCGCCGCAATGAAGGCGTGCTCGTCAGCCAACCGGTTCAGGGCGATAATCGCCAGCTCAAACGCCTGCCCGGCCGCACTGGCCCCGGCAATCACTGGTAGCAAATCCTGCGGCTGTTCCACCACCTGGTGGGGGATCCCCCAGGCTGACAGGTAGGAGCTAATCACCCTGTCGCAGGCAACCGCCGGCTCGAGAACCACTGCCCGCACTTGTTGCATCTGAACGTACCGGCGGCCGCGCAGGTCGACGTGCCGCTGATCCTGGTCAATGGGCAGCGGCAGGGTGAACCAGAACTGCGAGCCGCGGTCAACTTCGCTGGCCACCCCGATTTCGCCGCCCATCAGCTCCACCAGCCGGCGGGAAATCGACAGCCCCAGCCCGGTGCCGCCAAACCGGCGGGTGGTCGAGCCGTCGGCCTGGGTGAAGGGGTTGAACAGCCTTTTCATGGTATCATCGTCCATACCGATTCCGGTGTCGCTGACAACAAACCTCACCAACAACCGGTCCGGTCCGTCCGGCTGACACTCAGCCTTGACACACACTTCCCCCTGCTCGGTAAATTTCACCGCATTGCCAATCAGGTTGAGCAGAACCTGCCGCACCCGTCCCGGATCACCCAGCACCAGCCGGTCCATGGTTGACGATATATGGCTGACCAGCACCAAACCCTTTTCCCTGGCTTTCCAGCTCATCAGGTCGACTGTTTCCTCCACCGTTGCGGCCACGTTGAACGGTATCTGCTCGATTACCAGCTTGCCGGCCTCGATCTTGGAAAAGTCGAGAATGTCGTTAATGATGGTCAGCAGGGACTTGCCGGCGTTGCGGATGGTCCGCATCATTTCCATTTGTTCCTCGTCCAGCTTGGTGTCGAGCAACAGTTCGCTCATCCCGATGATCGGGTTGAGCGGGGTGCGGATCTCGTGGCTCATATTGGCCAGAAACTCGCCCTTCGCCTGATTGGCCAATTCGGCCTGCATCCGGGCAACCTGCAGCTGTTCGATGAAACTGCGCCGCTCAGTCACATCGTTGATCGTACCGGAAAATCCGTGCAGCCTGTTTTCGTGGATGAACGGCTGCATGGCGATATCGCACCAGCGCGACTCACCGTTTTTACAGATCACCCTCACGCTGCCACTGGCAAAGTTGCCGGCCTCATCCATACCGCGGTGGAAGGCCTCGGCCAGATCTTTCCAGTCGTCGCTGTGGATAAATTCCATCAGGTAACGGCCGACTGTTTCCTCCACCGTGTAGCCGGTCATATCCTGCCATGCCGAGTTGACGAATTCGATCCTGCCTTCCAGGTCCTGCTGGAAAATGGTCTCTTTGATACTCTCGACCACCAGCTGGTATCTCTCCTGGCTGACCCGCAGCGCCTGCTCGACCTGCCGCCGGCTCCGGATGTTGTCGAGATAGGCGTTGAACCAGCGCACCAGCTCGCTGACCTCGTCGCCGCCGGTCGGCACCACAAGCTGGGGCACGGCTGCCTCCGGGGACTCGCGCAACCGCTCAAAGGCCTGGCTGATCGCAGTCAGGGGCCGAATCACGTCGCGGGACACCCGCCGGGCGATGAACACTATCCCCACTCCGCAGATCAGCAGAACAGCCAGAGTCAGGTTGCGGATCAGAATTACATCGGCCATCATCGCCGCCAGCGGCTGAATGAACAACAGGTGCCAGCCACTGGTAGACAAGTTCCGGTAGGCCACGAAGCATTCCCTGCCGACGTAGTCAAGCACGGCATGCCCGCCTTCAGACCCATACCCAATCAGCCCGTGCAGAGCCGGATCGGCCGGCTGGCCGATCAGTTGCCGGTCGGTCGACACCACCACCCGATCCTCGCCGTCGACAATGACGAACTCTGTTCCGGCAGCAACATGCTCCAGCATCTTTTCGGCCAGCACATCAAGGTCATAGTTCACGACGATGTAACCGACCGGCTCCTCCTGCAGGGTGTCCCTGTTGAATTTTACGACCGCCTTGACCGCGGTGATTACTTTTTCCTCCCGCGAGCCCCGGTTGATATTGTCGCTAAGCCCCTCCCAGTACACCACCCCCAGGTTGCGGTGCGTCCAGGCGTCAGCAAATAGGTCCTGCCGCACCTCGTCGTCGATGTCGTTGTGCAGCAGGGTGTCGCCCACGTGGTAGTGCCGGCCGCGGGCGCTGAAAATGTCGATCGACAGCAACCCCCTAATCGTGCCGTACTGGCTGAGTATGTAGCCAATCCTGGCATTGGTGGCCAGGCGGTCGTAGCTGGTCATCTCCGGCCGGCTGCGGTCGTCGATCGCCTTCTGGATGTCCTCGACCGTGGCCAGTGAGCTAATCAGCGCTTCCACTTCGCTCATAGTCAGCTCCAGGTAATTGGCCCGGTCCTGGAGCAGGCTGGCCGTGTAGCGCTCGGCATCAGCCCGGATTACACTGGCCGCCAGCTGATAGGCCAGCGTCCCCACTATCAGCAGCGGCACTAGTCCGATCAGGATGGTGAACAGAATAAACTTATAGACCAGCTTTCCCTTTAGGTTGGTCAACAGTCTGCCGAAAAACGCCATCAGCACCTCGCCGGCGGCGGCCGGCCACGGCCGGCCGCCGCCGCAACATGTCTCTCCCTTTCTACTTCAGCTTGTCCACAGTGATGATCTCAACCGGCAGCATCGTGACCGGCGGCGGGGTCTGTCCCTTCATCATCTCCACCGCATACCTGACCCCGGTGTAACCCTGCTCGTCCGGCTTCTGGTCGACAGTAACCCCCAGCTTGCCTTCCTTCATCATCTTCAAAGCGTCGTCGATGGCGTCGTAGCCGCCGACATTAACGTCTTTTTTTCCGGCTTCGTCCAGATATTGGATCGCCCCCAGGGCCATCATATCATTGCAGGCGAAAATAAGTTTGATACCAGGGTACTTGGCGAACAAACCGGCCGTAACCTCCTTGGCCTCGTCGATTTTCCAGTGGGCACTTTCAGCAGCCACCACAGTAATATTCGGGTTCTCGTTGAACGCCTTCAGTGCCCCGTTGTAGCGGGCCTGAGCATTGGCCGCCTCCATTATTCCCTGCAGGATCACCGCCTGAACCGGCCCCCTGACCTGATTGGCCATAACCTTGGCCGCCAGATAGGCCCCTTCCTCGTTATCCACGCTGACAAACGGAGCAGGCTGCATACCCACTGTTTTCACCACATCAGGGTCGAGGGCCACGTCGATCACCACCACTTTGATTCCGGCATCCTGGGCCTTTTTCAGAGCCGGAACTAGATCCTTCGAGCTAGCCGGGGCGATAACTATGGCGTCCACCTTGTCGCGGATGGCATCTTCAACCAGCGCCACCTGCTGTTCGATCGAGGTCTCCTTGGCGGCGGTCTTGACCGACAATTCAACGCCAAATTCCTTCTCCGCCCGGCGGGCACCCTGTTCCATGGCCACGAAGAACGGGTTGGTCAGGGTTTTCATAATCAGGACAACCTTTTTTCTGTTCTCGGTTTTGGAGGCCGGCTGCTTCTTGTCATCGCCGCAGCCGGCCACCAGCAGGGCCAGGCCGGCCACCAACAGGATCAACAGTAATTTTTTCATCTCGTCTTCTCCTTTGCCTTGATTGTTTTCCGCCGGTCCGGCCGGACCGACCCGCGGGGCAGTCTGCCGGTCAGCTGTTTTGACGCTGGCCGGTCATTTTTCTCCTTTTCTTTTGACAGCATTTTCCAAATTCCTGCCCGTAAATTGATATAAAATTGATACAAAAATCTCCGGTTTATCCGGCCTCTGACCGCCCTTGCTGCCTGACCACTACCAGCAGCATCTTGAACGGCTGGAGGGAGTCGACAGAGTGCGGCACCCCGGCCGGCATGACAATGGCCTGGCCGGCCGTCAGCTGGTGGCTTTCTTTGCCAATCGTCACCCCGGCCTGGCCGTCCAGTACGTACAGCCAGGCATCGCCGGCCGCCGCGTGGGCACTGATCCCCTCACCGGCGGCAAAAGCGAACAACGTCATGCTGACCGCCTGATTCTGGACCATGGTCAGACTGACCACCCGCCCCGGCTGGTAGTCGACCAGCCCGGCCAGGTCGACCACCTGCCCCACCGCAATATTTTTGATGAATCTCCCTGTCACCCAAAATCCCTCCTTTGTTCCTCTTGCTCCGGCCACCGGGGCAGTGCCGCCGCCGGGAACCAGTCCGGCAGGTCTCCTGCCGGAAAATTATACCCTGCCTGTTGGCGGTGTCAACGCCTGCCCTTTACTTGACCCGGACAATGTGCGATAATCTGGGCGGGATACCGGTTGTGCACCCTGAGCTGCCAACCGGGCTGAATATTATGCAGGGAAGCCGGATGAGCCGGCGCGGTTCCGCCACTGTGAAGGGCATTATGCCCTGAGCCAGGTCGCTGCACTGATTGCCCCAACCACGAGAATGGTGGGCAATCGTTTGGGCTTTCCGGTGGAAAGCCTTTTTTTCTGTCGAGAAAACTGGGCGGCACAACCGCTTAACCGCCCCGGTCCGGCACAGCCGGGCCGAATACGGAAACAGGGGGATGACCAATGGTCAAAGCCTGGTCGCCGGCTGTCCGCACGCTGCTGCCGCTGGTACTGGCGATTGCCGCCGGCTGGTGGCCGGGGATGGTCGAAGCCGAGGACGAATACAGCCTGGATGAGGTGACGGTGACCGCCGGTCGGCTGGCCGACGACCGGCTGGCCGACCCAGCCTTCAGCCAGACCATCACCGCTGGCGATCTGGCCGCCGCCCGGCCGGCCACCGTTGCCGAAGCACTGGCCAATACCGCCGGGGTGGTCCTGCGCCAGTACGGCGGACAGGGCCAGACCGCCATTCCCCGCCTGCTGGGCAGCAATCGTCTGGTGCTGCTGATCGACGGCCAGCGGGTGAATATGCCGTTATCCGGCAGCAACGGTCTCGACCTCAACCAGTTTATAGTCGGCGGCAATATCGATCACATCGACGTAACCCTCGGCGGGGCGGCGGTGGAATACGG
>JAOAFP010000166.1 GCA_026416215.1 Negativicutes bacterium
CGCCAGTATCTTGTCGGCTGCGTCAGCCGACAGCACGGCAAACCGCTCGCTGAACGGACGGCGGAAATCAAAGCTCACGGTGTCGACCAGCAGCCTGGGAGCGACTATCTCCGGCAAATCACCAGCAGTGATCAGCCGGTCGGGGCGTCGGCCACCGTCAACCCTGACGATCTGACAGAGGCCTATGTAATGATCAGGCGGCAGCTCGTCCACGCTCGCCCCGTCCGGCAGAAAATGCCGCGGGGCATCGGTATGGGTGCCGATATGTACTCCCATCGTCACCCTGGACAACACGGCCGTGTACCACGAACCGGACACCTGTTTCTGCCTGGCCGAAAACGGGGTGTCACCCGGGTACACCGCCAGGTCGGCGGAAATGGGATAGCTTATGTCCTGCCAGGGGCCGGCTGCAAAATCGCCGCCGGGGGCAGGGCCGCCAGTTTTTCTCATAATTGTTCAGGCCATTTCAGCTTTTTTGCGTTTCTTCCCGCCCGCAGCGGTGACGAGGATCGGCTCCTCTTTTTTCCGGACCGTGTCGGCAGTTATGATGCACCGGGCCACATCATCGCGCGACGGCACTTCGTACATCACGTTACGCATGATCTCCTCGATAATCGAGCGAAGTCCCCGGGCACCGGTCTTGCGCTGCAGAGCCTGCTCGGCGATAGCAGTAAGGGCGTCGTCGCGAAACTCGAGAGCCACCCGGTCCATTTCCAGGAACCGCTGGTACTGTTTGACCAGGGCGTTTTTCGGCTCAACCAGCACCCTGACCATAGCCTCAAGGTCGAGACTGCCCAGCGTCACCACCACCGGCAGCCGGCCGATCATTTCGGGGATCAGGCCAAATTTCAGAAGATCCTCCGGCAGCACCTGCTCAAAAACCTCGCCGGTCTGGGCGGCACGCTGGCTTTTTACCTCGGCCCCGAATCCCATTATCTTTTTGCCGGTACGGTTATTGATTATTTTTTCCAGTCCGTCGAACGCCCCACCGCAGATGAACAGAATGTTGCTGGTATCAATCTGGATGTACTCCTGGTGGGGATGTTTCCTGCCTCCCTGCGGGGGAACACTGGCGATCGTCCCCTCGAGAATTTTCAGCAGCGCCTGCTGCACTCCCTCGCCCGACACGTCGCGGGTTATCGACGGATTGTCCGATTTGCGGGAGATCTTATCAATCTCATCGATATAAATTATCCCCTTTTCCGCCCGCTCTATGTCGTAATCGGCCGCCTGCACCAGTTTTAACAGAATGTTTTCGACATCCTCGCCAACATACCCGGCTTCGGTGAGAGTGGTGGCATCGGCCATGGCAAACGGGACGTTGAGAATTTTCGCCAGGGTCTGGGCAAGCAGCGTCTTGCCACACCCCGTCGGACCCACCATCAGGATGTTTGACTTCTGCAGCTCGACGTCACTGGCCTTATTGTCGCAGCTTATCCGCTTGTAGTGGTTGTAGACAGCCACCGACAAGGCAATTTTCGCCCTTTCCTGCCCGACCACGTACTCATCGAGGGTAGTCTTGATTTCTTTGGGCTTCGGCAGGTCACTGAGCGCCTTTTCGATGGCCAGGGGGGTTTCTTCTTCGATGATCTCGTTGCAGAGAACTATGCACTCATCGCATATGTAGACCCCCGGCCCGGCCACCAGCCGCTTGACCTGGTCCTGAAATTTACCACAAAAAGAACATTTGAGCATTTTTTCCACCTTATCCGTCAACCGGGATTTCTGCCGGCAGGCCAGGTTCAGAACTGTGCCGGCCGCTCTTCCCTTACCATCACTCTGTCGATAATGCCATAATCCCGGGCCTGCTCAGCCGACATATAGAAATCGCGATCGCTGTCGGCCGCCACCCGGCTCAGATCCTGACCGGTGTGCCTGACCAGAATGTCGTTTAGTGCCTCCCGCATACGCAGAATTTCCCGGGCCTGAATTTCAATGTCGCTGGCCTGGCCGCGCACCCCGCCCAGCGGCTGGTGGATCATAATCCGGGCATAGGGCAGCGCGTAACGCTTGCCCCTGGTACCGGCCGCCAGCAGCACCGCCCCCATGCTGGCAGCCTGCCCGATGCAAACCGTAGAAACAGCCGGCCGGACGTACTGCATCGTGTCATAAATCGCCAGCCCGTCAGTCACTGACCCGCCAGGGCTGTTGATGTACATCATTATGTCCTTGTCCGGATCCTCGGCCTCAAGAAACAGCAGCTGAGCAATAACCAGATTGGCCTTGTAGTCGTCAATCGCCCCGCCGACAATTACAATCCGGTCCTTCAACAGCCGGGAATAAATGTCGTAGGAACGCTCCCCCCGGCCGGTCTGTTCGATAACGAACGGAACATGGTAGCCCATGGCGTCAGGCCACCGTTCCCATTTTTTTCACTGCCGATCCGATTATTATATCTTCGGCCTTGCGCAGCAGCAAATCGTAGCGCAGATTGTCCATGCCGCCGTTTTTTTCGTATTTTTTCCGCAGCTTATCGGCTGTGATCCGGTACAACTTGGCCAGCACCTCAAGTTCCTGTTCCAGTTCCTGCTCGGATACTTCCAGCTTTTCCGCTTTAACCACCGCCCCCAGCACCAAATCGCGCCTGAGCTCCTTATCAGCCAGCGAACGGTAGCTGTCCCGCAACTGCTCCATGGTTTCCCCGCGGTAAGCCAGGTAGCCGGCAATGTCCAGCCCCTGATGCTGTAGCCGGCTGTCCAGCCGTTCAATCATTCCGTCAATATGCTCTTCAACCATTTGGGCCGGCAGATCTATCCTGACACCGGCAAGCACCTTCTCCATGACCTGCTCGCGAAACTTACGCTCGGCCCGCTGTTCGGCCTCCTGTTGCAAGCGTTCACGGGTTTTCTGTCGCCAGCCATCAATGTCGTCGCACCCGCTCAGCTGTTTGACAAGATCACTGGTCAGCTCCGGCATCTCCCGTCGCTTGACGTCCTTCACCACCACTTCAAACACCGCATCGCGGCCGGCCAGCTCACTAACCTTGTAATC
>JAOAFP010000167.1 GCA_026416215.1 Negativicutes bacterium
AGATGTGTATAAGAGACAGAGGCCGGCTTGACCGCCAGCCAGTCGCCCAGCGGCGGGCAAATCTTGAGCAGGGTCGCCGCCGCCACCGCCGGCAACGGCACGTATACCGACCCCACCGCCAGCGACCCCAGCCCCAGCCCGGTCAGCACCAGCACCGAGACCAGCAATATCCGCCAGTTGTTGTGCTTACCGCTCACTGTTGCCTCCCGTCTGGCCGATAATCTGCCGCATTTCGGCCAGAGCTTCGTACACCCGCGGTCCCGGACGACCGATCAGGTCATCGTCGATCCAGTATACCCGGCCGCTGGCCACTGCCCTGATATCCCTGGCCGCCGGCCGGTCGACAAAAGCCCGGTCTGACGAGGATGGTTTGCCGGCAATTATGTAGATATCGGGCTGCCAGCGGTAGAGATCCTCAATGTCACACACTGTGTACGGACGCTGCTTCTCTCCGGCAACATTCGCCCCCCCGGCTGCACTGATCAGATCGTCGATATACGATTGCCGGCCGGCCGTGATCAGCGGCTGGCTCTGCAGCTGGACGAACACCCGGGGCCGGTTGGCGGCGGCCGGCCGGCGGGCGGTATCAACCCCGGCCAACAGGGCGGCCGCCGCCGGTTCGCGCCCGGTAAGCCGGCCGATCGCGTCGATCGTGCCGGCAATGTCAGACAGACTGCCGGTGTCAAAATCCCAGACCCTGATTCCGGCCGCCCTCAGTCTGGCAATCACCGGCTGGTGAAACGCACGGTCGGCCAGGACTGCGTCCGGCTCCAGAGCTACAATCCGTTCAATATCCGGATTGTAGAATCCTCCGACATGGGGCTTGTCCCGGGCCACCGCCGGGTAATCGCAGTAGTCGGTGTCAGCCAGCAGTTGCTCCCCGGCTCCCAGGGCGAAGACAATCTCGGTATAGGCGGGGGACAGTGAAACAATCCGGGTGGCCGGACAGCCGATCCGGTCAGACTCAACCGTTGCGTCTGACCGCGGTCCGGCCGTCATCGCCACCAGCGCCACTGCCAGCGCCGCCATCAGCAGCGGACCGGCCATCCGCCGGTCATTCATGGCCGATCGATGGTGTCCGGTTGCCGTATTTTCCGGCCGATTCCCATCTCGACCAGCAACCGCTCGGCCACTGACAGCGGGTCATCGGTCCCGGCCAGACATCCATCCACCAGCCGCTCCCACCCCGACAGGCCGGCCACCGTCTGCTCCAGCAGCCGGTCAATCCTCTGCCCTACCATACTGACGATTTCCCTGCGAATCCGCCCCCGTCGCCGCTCTTCACCCAGCCGGCTGGCCTGAAAGTAGCCGCGAAAATCAGCAATGGCCGCCACCAGCTGTTCCACCCCGGCCCCGGTCGTCCCCTCGGTCTTGACGATCGGCGGTCGCCAGTCCCGCGGCCCGGCCAGACTTAGCATCATCTCCAGTTCGGCCACCAGCTTGTCCGATCCGTCGCGATCAGCCTTGTTGACGGCAATTACGTCGCCAATTTCGAGAATTCCCGCCTTGATCGCCTGGATGTCGTCCCCCAGACCTGGCACCATGACCAGCACTGTGGCGTCAGCCCACTCAACGATCTCCACCTCTGACTGTCCGACCCCCACCGTTTCAATCACCACGATGTCGTAGCCGGCCGCGTCCATCAACTTGCCAACCGCGAAGGTCTGGGCGGCAATGCCGCCCAGCCGGCCCCGGCTGCCCATGCTGCGGATGAATACACCGTCATCCATGGTCAGATCGGCCATACGGATCCGGTCGCCCAGTATCGCCCCACCGGTGAACGGACTGGTCGGATCGACGGCAATCACTGCCACTCTCAGTCCCTGCCGCCGCCACAGCTTGACCATCCAGTTGACCAGACTGCTCTTGCCCGCTCCCGGCGGGCCGGTGATGCCGACGCTAAAAGCCCTGCCGGTTTGTCCGTGCAGGGCTTTCATCAGTTGCGCCGCCTCCGGCTGATCATTTTCCACCCAGGTTATGGCGCGGGCCAGGGCCCGTTTCGAGCCCTGGCTTATTGCCTCAATGTTCAACATTTTACGTTACTGGATATAAATCCCACGATCTCGCTGATCGGTGTGCCGGGAGTGAACACCGCCGCCACCCCGGCCGCTTTCAGCCCGGGAATGTCGTCATCGGGGATAACCCCGCCACCGATGACCAGGACGTCAGACAGGCCCTTTTCCCGTAGAAGATTTACCACTTTGGGAAACAGGGTATTGTGAGCCCCCGACAACAGGCTCAGCCCCACCACCTGCACGTCTTCCTGGAGGGCGGTTTCCGCTATTTCCTCGGGAGTGTGCCGCAAACCGGTATAAATCACCTCAAAACCGGCATCACGCAGGCCGCGGGCGATTACCTTGGCTCCGCGGTCGTGCCCGTCCAGCCCCGGCTTGGCGATCAAAACGCGTATCTTTGCCATATTTTCTCTCCTTACAGACAGATTTTTGCCCACCGTCGCCGCTCAGAGAACGGTCGGCGGCCGGTATTCGCCAAACACCTTGCGCATTATCCCGCAAATCTCCCCGAGGGTGGCGTAAACCCGCACCGCATCGAGAATAGCCGGCATCACGTTAACGCTCTCATCGCGGCACGCTGTCTCCAGCGCTGCCAGCCTGGCCTGCACGGCGCAGTTGTCACGGCTGGCCCGCAGTTCCTTCAGCCGTCTGGCCTGATCGATCCCGATCTGGGGATCGACTTTCAGCAGCCCCTTGACCGGCGGTTCCTCAATCTGGAACTGGTTGACCCCGACAATGATTTTTTTCTTTTGTTCGACCTCGACCTGGAACTTGTAAGCCGCATCCTGAATTTCCTTCTGAATGTAGCCCTTCTCGATCGCGACGGCTGCGCCGCCCATTTCGTCGATCTTTTCGATATATTTCCAGGCTTCCTCTTCCAGCCGGTTGGTCATGCTCTCAATGGCGTACGACCCAGCCAGCGGATCGATGGTATCGGCCACCCCGCTCTCGTAAGCGACGATCTGCTG
>JAOAFP010000168.1 GCA_026416215.1 Negativicutes bacterium
TCCTGAGCCAGAACATTACTTCCAACCATGACTTTGCCCAAGGCAGAATTGTTATACAGCGTGACCACCTGCCATCTGGTAGCCGGCTGAAAGGAGTACATGTACGGACCAGTTTGGCCGTACTGTGCGTTGGGCCCGACCGGAATGACGGCCGCCGCGGCCCCCGTTGCCGAAACTACGGACGGAACAAGAGGAAACCCCACGTTTTCGGCTTCGTCATTGGAATACTGCTTAAGCACCGCGGAAATGTCCACCAGAAACCTCGGCATATTCTCGTCAATACCGAGCATAAAGAAGAGGGTATCCTTCAATGACTCGACATCTTCGGGCGACTGACCGGACAAGACCATGTATTTGCCGTCGTTCCCCTCCAGCAGCACGACATCCAATCCGCTGAACTGTCCCTGCAAATCCGCCAGCACAAGTTTTGCCGCCTCAAATTTTGATTTTGACAATTCCACTTTCAGGATTCTGCCGCCGTCTATTCGCTCGACTTCCAACTGCTTGAGCTTCCTGACCTCGTTTAACCCATCTACACCGCTGTTTTCCCGGCCAGCACCGCTCATTCCGCCGGAGCTTGTCATTTCATTGTTTGTACCACTTTCTGCCACCGGCAAGCCTGTTGACATACCGGCAGCCGGGACGGAGTCAACATTGCCTGCCACCCCGCCTTCCGTAGCATTCAAGCCCGCAGACGCAGCGGCACAAATTGTCATCCCGAGCCTGAACGTCCCTTCACCAGAACCGGTCAGGCCTACCGTGAAGCCGGACAGGAGAACTGCAAAAGCAATCGCCGCGTGAAACCCTGCCGAACGCAAAATTGTACCCACAGTCTTTTACTTAACCCCATTATTTTTTATATTCGACAAATCATCTTCTTCATACGCGTACTTGGGCAGCACTCTCGCCGTTAAAAACAGTACCGAAACGGAGTGCTCGGAGATCGTGTTCTGACTGGAAAAGAGGTACTCCACCAGTGGTAACTGCCCCAAAATAGGGACATAGCTTTTAACTTCACTTCGTTCGTCCGATACGAAGCTGCCCGCAATGGCGGGCAAACCATTGGCCTGCAATATTCTCCTTGTCACGAGATTTTTCTGCGTGAACGAAACCCCCGCATCGTTCGTCTTGGTTATCACCGATGCCTGCAGGTTTATGTCAAGCCTGAGCACGCTTTTCGCAGGGTCCTGTTTATCGTAGCTTATAATGGCCGGGGTCACATTGATGCTGGTGGTTATTCTCTGGTTGGTGGTTGCTATACTACCGTTTTGCGATACCAGCACCGGAACGTTATCGGTGCTGGAAATAGTGCACATCGTACCGTTGTGTGCAGCCACATTGCCCGACACCATGACCCTGCCTGAGGAAGCATGATCCAGCAACTGTATGGCTTCATAGTTATCAGACGTCGTCACTGTGATTGCGTCTATGCTTTGTGGCGCATCTTTTTTGTTCGGACCAAAGTACCATTTTAGCTGCGATACGGTCAGTGACGGGGCAATTGTAACCGGCAGTATCGGTATCCCCAGCGATTTCGCCTCACTCTCGCTGTATTGCTTCAATATTGCCGATATATCTATGATGAGATCAGCGGACGCTTCCTCTATTCCCAGGATGAAAGCGATCCTGTTCTGAGCCCGTCGAACCTCAGACGCATCCGCCCCTGAAATTACAACATAATTATCATTGCCAACCGGCACGAAATTTACGACCACGCCCGGCACGATTCTTCTTATATCGCTTAGATTTTTGCTCAAAGCCTCAGCTTTTGTTCGCGGGATCAGCATCCTGATCATCCGCCCGTCAGCAAAGCTTTGTGTATCCGCCGACAGATCAAAACTATCCTCTTCATCTGTTTCTCCCGTCGTGCCGTCAACATCAGCTTCCGCAGCCCCGACAGCAGAAGGCCATTCATCTGCCGCAGATCCGTCCGGCGGCGCTGTGCTGACAACAGCATCGCTGACATAGGCCTGTTCACCCTGTCCGTCTCCAGCCGAAGCCGCACCATCATGCTCCTGAAATGGTCCGGCAGCCGCCAGGCCAGCAGACAGTGCCGACAAGACAAACAAGGCAGTCATGAAAATACCCGCTACCGCGAGGCCCGGTCTTTTCCCGGAACATCTAAACCCTGACAACGCCACTGCACTCACACCTCTGCCTCAACTTGTTTTTCCCTCCGTCCAATTCCTGCCGGTCCTCCACCCGTAAGCAGCTTCCCAAAAGATCGCCGTTAACATTCAGGCACTTCCTCAAACTGTCCGTTCTGTCACCGAATTTTATCATAACTATCAAACCTGTGGCAAGAAGAGCAGAGTCAGATCCATAATTGTGTGTAAAAACGATCCGGCCGGCAGGGCAGAGCATTTTATCGCTTTATGAAACAGTCTGCGTGGCTGAGATCGACAATGGTTGCACGGTTGATCGCCAGGCTTCGTATTCGTACAGATCGGGATAGTGCCTGCCGGTTAGGCGTTTCTCACCGTGCTCCATATCACCGACAGTGGTTATGTCATACGCTCAACGCAGATAAATCCCGGCTTTAGGCGATATTTTTCGCCTCAGTCCCCGGCAGATCTCCACTGTACCCTGACTTAATTTCCCCGGCATCCTGCAGGGATCGCCGGTGTGTTTTGGGGCGAAATGCCAGCCCGGATTGAATAATAATTCCCTGCGGATCCGGTCGGTGCTGATTGCCACCGGGTCTGTTTCAACCCTACTGGAGAAGAGGGGGACAGATGGTTCGACCAACGCGGTTGTTTGGAAGTGAAGATATGGAAAAGCCCCGGCCGTTACTGGCCGGGGCTTTGTTTTGTTGCGTTCAGATCTCAGATCAGCGACTTAATCTGCGGGACAACGAACGGTTTGGGGTTTTCATCCACTTTGGTCGGCAACCCCATTTCCGCCAGCAGATCGATAAACGGTACCGGCGGCAGCTCCTCGACATTGGCCATCCGCCTGACGTCC
>JAOAFP010000169.1 GCA_026416215.1 Negativicutes bacterium
AGATGTGTATAAGAGACAGGGTCCACGTTGGCCCCTGCCCCGATGTGGGCGTTGCTCATGATCACCGAGTCCTTGACCTTAGCCCCCGGTCCCACATACACTCCGGGAAACAGAACTGAGTTTTCCACCTGACCGAAAATCTGGCAGCCCTCGTTGATCAGCGACCGGATTACCTGCCCGCGCTCACCGACGTAGTGGGGGGGCCGGGTGGGATTTACCGAATAAATCCGCCAGTTTTCGTCATAAAGATTAAAGTTCGGCACATCGGCCAGCAGGTCCATATTGGCCTCCCACAGGCTGTCGATGGTACCGACATCCTTCCAGTAGCCCTTGAACCGGTAGGCAAACATCCGCTGCTGGGAGTTCAGCATGGTCGGGATGATGTTCTTGCCGAAGTCGTGATCGGTGTCGAGGGGCGCATCTTCGAACAGGTAACGCCGCAACACCGACCAGGTGAAGATGTACACGCCCATCGAGGCCAGATTGCTTTTCGGCTGCTTGGGTTTTTCAGCGAACTCAACAATCCGGTCTTCCTCGTCAGTGGCCATGATCCCGAACCGGCTGGCCTCCTCCCACGGAACCTCCATCACCGCAATGGTGGCATCGGCATTGTTGCGTTTGTGCACCTCCAGCATCAGCGAGTAATCCATTTTGTAGATGTGGTCGCCCGATAAAATGGCAACGTAGCTGGGATCGAACATGTCGATGAATTCGTGGTTCTGGTAGATGGCATCAGCCGTGCCGCGATACCATTCCCCCCCGTGCTCCTTGGCGAACGGCGGCAGGGTGTACACGCCGCCATTCTTGCGGTCAAGGTCCCAGGCTGTTCCGGTGCCGATGTAGGAATGCAGGGCCATCGGCCGGTACTGGGTGAGTATCCCCACCGTGTCGATCCCGGAATTATGGCAGTTGCTCAACGGAAAATCGATGATCCGGTACTTGCCGCCAAACGGCACAGCCGGTTTGGCCACCCGGCGGGTCAGAATTCCCAGCCGGCTCCCCTGCCCACCGGCCAGAATCATCGCAATCCACTCTTTCTTTTGCATATGGTTTCCCCCTTAGTGTTGTATGACTGCCCGCAGGCCCAGGCTACCAGTCATTCCCGGCTGCCGCCGCCCTTGCCCGGCGCCGGCGCCCCAGCCGGGACCGCCTTACCGTCACGGCCGGATTTCCGGCTGCCACTGCCAATTTGCTTCGGCCCAGACACAACCGGCACTTCTTCCTCTTCCTCTTCGGCATGCACCGCCGGTTCTCCTGCCAAGTGGCCGACCGTACCGGCCGTCATCTTCACCGTCGGCTTGATTTCGGCCAGTTTGTAGTTTATTGTTCCGTCCGGCTTGAGGAAAATCGTCGCCAGCGGCGGCAGGTTCACGACAATCGAAGTGTCGTAGTTGTTCCAGCGGGTATTTTCGGTGCTAAGCCCGGGATTGTCGAAATCGCCGGTTCCGCCGTACACCCGCCAGTCGGAACTCAGCACCTCCCGGTATTTGCCCGGCCCGGGCACGCCAATCCGGTAACCCCGCCGCTCAACCGGGGTAAAATTGCAGGCCACCACCATAAAGTCGTTGGCTGCCTCTCCAATCCGGACGAACGAAACAACGCTCTTTTCGAAATCGCTGCAGTCAATCCACTGGAACCCGTTCCAGTCGTGTTCCCGCTGCCACAGACTCTTTTCCTGGCGGTACAGACGGTTGAGATCGCGGACAAAGTCCTGCAGCTGACGATGTTTTTCGTAGCCGAGCAAATGCCATTCCAAACCCTCGGCAAACCGCCATTCGATGAACTGGCCGAATTCACCGCCCATGAACAGCAGTTTCTTGCCGGGATGGCCGTACATAAATCCGTAGAGTAGCCGCAAGTTGGCAAATTTTTGCCAGTAATCGCCGGGCATCTTGTCAATCAGCGATTTTTTGCCGTGTACTACCTCGTCGTGCGACAGCGGCAGGACAAAATTCTCCGAGAAGGCATAGGTCATGGAAAAGGTCAGCTGGTTGTGATGATACTTCCTGTAGATCGGATCATGGGACATATATTTGAGCATATCGTTCATCCAGCCCATGTTCCATTTATCGGAAAACCCCAGACCACCGATGTAGGTCGGTCTGGTGATCATGGGCCAGGTGGTGGACTCCTCGGCCATCATCGCCGCTCCCGGGTAAAATTCAAACACCGCCTCGTTCAGCTTGCGGATAAAACCAATGGCCTCGAGGTTTTCCCGGCCGCCATAAATGTTGTGCGACCATTCCCCCTCCTTCTTGCCAAAGTCGCGGTACAGCATATTGGCCACTGCATCCACCCGCAACCCGTCGATGTGATATACATCCATCCAGAACATGGCGTTGGATATCAGAAAACTCTGGACTTCAGTCCGTCCCAGATCAAAATTGTTGGTTCCCCATTGTTCGTTTTCCGCCCGCTGCGGATCGGCGTACTCATAGCAGGGGCCGCCGTCAAACAGCCGCAAGCCATGGGCATCCTTGCAGAAGTGTCCTGGCACCCAGTCCATCAGCACACCAATCCCCCGCTGGTGGCAGCGGTCAACGAAATACATGAAGTCGTGGGGACGGCCATAGCGGGCCGTCAAAGCGTAGTAGCCGGTAACCTGGTATCCCCAGGATGCATCAAGCGGATATTCGCTAAGTGGCATAACCTCGACATAGGTATAGCCCATATCGGCCAGGTAGTCCACCAGCTCGTCAGCCAGCTGACGATAGGTCAGCGGTTGTCCGTCCCGCTGCTTCCACGAGCCAAAATGCACCTCGTAAATGGTGCACGGCTCAGGGTCGTGGGCCCGGCGACGGCGGCGGTTTTCCTGCCACTCCTGATCCTGCCACTGATAGCCGGCCAGCTCGGTTACCACC
>JAOAFP010000170.1 GCA_026416215.1 Negativicutes bacterium
ACTGAGGACACAGAGGCGCGATATTCATCGCGCTAAAGTTCAAAAAATATTCCCTCTGCGTCCTCAGTGGTTCTCTGTTATCTGTGGTTTAGATTATTTACGGAAAACAAAAAACACCAACCGCTTTTGGTTGGTGTTTAAATTTTGGGTGGTCGGGGTGACAGGATTTGAACCTACGACCTTTCGGTCCCGAACCGAACGCTCTACCAAACTGAGCTACACCCCGTTTAATAACTTGGTCGGAGCGACTGGACTTGAACCAGCGGCCTCCACCACCCCAAGATGGCGCTCTACCAAACTGAGCTACGCCCCGACGCTGGTGGGGTTAAACGGACTCGAACCGCTGGCCTCTTCGATGTCAACGAAGCGCTCTAACCAACTGAGCTATAACCCCTGAAAACGCTGGAGCGGGTGAAGGGAATCGAACCCTCGTAGCCAGCTTGGAAGGCTGGAGCTCTGCCACTGAGCTACACCCGCGCAACTTCCCGGCGAAAAACCGGTGGTCGGAGCGGCAGGATTTGAACCTGCGACCCCCTGGTCCCAAGCCAGGTGCTCTACCAAGCTGAGCCACGCCCCGCAACGACGTTCATATTAGCAAAAAATCCAGCCACTGTCAAACAGCCGCACCGCCGACAGACGGAGAAAATCCGCCGCGCCGGGCCGGTGCTCCCGGTTCAGATCCCCAGCCGCCGGCAGAATTCGCTGGGGGTCATATTCATAAATTTCCTGAACACCACGCAAAAATGCTTGTAGTCCGAAAACCCCGTCATTTCGGAAATATGATACATTTTATGCCTGCCTTCCCGCATCAGCTCGACTGCCTTCTGCAGCCGGTAACGCATTAGCAGTTCCCAGAATGTCCCGGCTGTGGCTTCCTTGATCTTGCGGCTAAGGTAACTGGCGCTCAGGCCAAGCTCGGACGCCACCGTATCGATATTGATTTTTTCTGCATAATTGTCACGAATCGCACACAGCGCCCCAGCCACATACCTGCAGGTGGCCGCGCTGTTATTTATATATGTGTCGATATTGATCAACCCGTCGACCGGATTTGGCGTCCCCGGCCGTTCCGGAACCTGCCGGTCCCTGGCGAGCAGGCTGACGGCGCGCTCGACCGCCCTTCTCAGCTCGCCTTCATCGATGGGCTTCAGTATATAGTCAGCTACCTGCAGTTTAACCGTCTGGCGGGCAAAATCAAAACTGGCGTGGCTGGTTACCACTATTGCCCTGAAATTGACATTTTCGAGGGTCTGCGCCTGTTCGAGCATCTCTATCCCAGTCATTTCCGGCATGACAATATCGACCAGTACGATGTCCGGACGCAGTTCCCCGATCATTCTTATCCCCTTAGCGCCGTTTTCCGCCTCCCCCACCACCACACAGTTCATGCTCAACCAGTCAATGGTGTAAACCAGTCCTTGGCGGATAATGGCCTCATCCTCGACGATCAATACTTTGTACAACTGTCGGCACTCCCTGCACCGCTGCGAAGCGGCAGAATAATTTCCACCCGCACCCCGCCGGTGTCATCGATGCTAAAAATATCAAGGCCGAATGGTTCGCCATACATTAGCCTGATCCGGCGTTGCAGGTTGTATAACCCCGAATGCCGGCCCGGACTCACCGGCGACGCCAGCATCTGCTTCAGCTGCCGGAGATCGCCGGGCGGAATCGGCAGGCCATTGTTGACAATTTCGATTTTCAGATGGTCGCGGCCCGGGCCGATATTAATTTCCACCAACAGTGGTTTTTCCGTTCCGGCCCCGTGTTTGACAGCGTTCTCAATAATCGGTTGGCATATAAGCTTGGGAATCAGTGCGTCTTCAAGTTCCCCCGGCAGACTGATACGATAGTCCAGACGGTCACCGTAACGAAGCTTCTGTATTTTAAGATAGTTCTCCGTATGGGCAATATCCTCGGCCAAAGTGACCTCGTTGCCGGTGAAATCAATACTGTACCGCAGCATTCCGGCCAGCCACACGATCATCTGGCAGGCCCGGTCGGGATCAAGCCTGATCATGAACCGGATGTTCTCCAGTGTGTTGAACAGAAAATGCGGGTTAAACTGCGATTCAAGCTGTTTTATCTCCGAGATGGCATTAGCCCTGGCCTCCTCATAGTTTTGCCGCATCAGCTTCCTGATACTGTCGAGCATGAGGTTGTAGGCCTCTTCCACTACCTGGAAATCGCTGCTTCCAGCCAGCTCCAGTCGCTGATCGAAATCCCCCTGCTTGGCGGCGGCAAAGGCCTCAATCAGCTGATCGATGGCCTGAGTCTTCTGGTCGACCTGTCTTCGCACCCGTACGGCAATCGTCACCGCCATAACGGCCAGAATTGCCAGCAGGACCAGCAAAACGCTTGTCATCTGGCTGACAATGTTACCCAGGGAAAAAATCGCCGTAACCACTAAACCGCCGTTTTCAACCGTCCGTTCGGTGACGTAAAACCGGTTGCCGTCCACGTCGGTATAGCCGGCAGCGTTGGCCAGCACTGGCCTGACCTTGCGAAACTCATCGGCAAATGCCCGGTCCGAACAGACAATCACATTATCGAGCCGATCCCGGACAATAAACTGCACGCCCGGAACGTTGATGATCTCCATCAGCCGGGCATTGGGCAGAACAAAAAACAGGAAGCCCTCGACATTACTCCCCTGCCCGACCGTCTGGCCGACAATAACATCGCCCTGGTCGGCCACCCATATTGCCTCCCCCACGCCGGAGCCGGCCCTGAGCTTACCGGCAATCCCCCAGGATGGTGCATAGCGCGACAGCTGGATGCTCATGGGAAGGGCGGAGCCGCTGTCTCTTATACACATCT
>JAOAFP010000171.1 GCA_026416215.1 Negativicutes bacterium
GCATATTGACACCCACTGCTTATTCACCCCCCGCTATCCATGACGATGCCCGATTATTGGTCGCGCGTTCGCGCAGCCCACCAACCCTGCTGCCAGCCGGACTGCCGCCGCCTGCAACTGATCTGGTCGGTTTTCCCTCATCCCCCCCTGCACCATCCGCAGCAATTCCCTTTGAATTTCTCCGACCAGCGGCGACTGCCCGCACAGGGCGGCGATTTCCCCGCCGGTTATGGACAGTTGCTCCGGGTATAGCGGCATGGTGCCACATAGCTGCCCAATAGCGGCTTCGATAGACTGAAGCTCAGCTTTGTCCGGGTAACTGGCACGGCCATTGGCAAAGCAGTCGGCCCGCCACAGCTTAAACAGTCGGTCCAGCCGCCCGGCCAGCTGTGACAAACCGGCACAGGTACCGGCCATCTTCACCAGCCAGCGACGAAGCGACTTGGGGGTTTGGATGGGGCGGGACATATGGTGGCGCCCCAGCCAGACAATTTCCTCCTTCACCGCGTGGGGGAAGCGCAGCCTGGTCAAAATTTCACCGGCCATGTATGCCCCCACCGGGGGAGGGCGAGGGTCGGTAGGCACATTGCTCTGTTTGTAGGCCCTCACCCCGCCGGTGCCCTTGGCCACGTCATGCAGCAGTGCAGCCCAGCGCAATACCTGGTCACCAGTCGTCATCCTCACCACTTCCATGGTGTGACGCCAGACGTCGAGAAGGTGATACCGGCGGTTTTGCTCGCAGCCGTACAAGGCGACCAATTCAGGCAGTATCGGCACCAATTCCCAGTCATCCCCCCGGCGCTGGCGGCAATGACAATCCAGTATACCCTGACGGCGCAACAGCTCCAGACCGTACACCGGTTCGACCCCGCAAACGGTCAAATCCAGCTCTCTGGCCACCCTCTCCACCGATAAGCCGGCTATTCTGTCCCGGCAGGACGCCATAGCCGCCTCTGTTTCCGGGGCAACGGCGAACCCCAGTTGCGAAGCCAGGCGGGCTGCCCGGAAAATTCTCAGCCCGTCCTCACTGAATCGTCTGACCGCATCTCCCACAGTGGCGATAATACGGCATCCGACATCTTCCCAACCGCCGAACGGATCGATCAGATCGCCGTCTACGGTCATGGCCATGGCATTTACGGTGAAATCGCGCCGCCCGAGATCGTCGGTCAAATCGTCACCAAACTCCACCCACTCCGGGCGGTGGCCATCCTCCCCGTATCCCTCGCGGCGAAAGGTGGCCACCTCGAACGGGCGGCCGTCCACTACAACCTGAACCACCCCAAACGCCACCCCGACCGTTTTGGCCGGCCAACCCCGGATACTGGCCACAGCCAACACCTCATCCGGCCGGGCATTGGTGGCGATGTCTACATCCTGGTTGGCCGTATCCTCTCCCCGCAGCCGGTCGCGGACATAGCCGCCGACAATGTAGGCCTGGTAGCCGCATGCCAGCAGCCGGGACAGCAGCTTGCGCGCCCTGATGTCCAGATTGCCGGTGAAAACTTTTTTCTGCACGTCGTAGTTAACGGGCGCTCCTTTCCTCACTGAGTCAGCTTTATATCCTTCAGCCGGCTGCGGTATTCCTGGTAGTCAGGCATCTGTTGTTTCAACCTCGCACACACCATCTTTTGAAACTTCCCGTATTTTTCCTCACTGGCGGCCTCATCCCGGTGCTGAAGCATGAGATTATTGCGGATATGCAGCATCTATTCCATTTCAGTCAGTTCCCTGACACATCCATCTGTCCGGTATCGGTCTTCCACCACCGTCAGCAATATCCAGGCTTTCAACAACCCGATCTTTCGTGACAGTCCGTTGAACGTGCCATCGCGGCAAACCCGTTTGCCTATCTACACAAATGCCTCACCGTACTCATTCTTTCCCTCTTCGCTGATTTTCCCGCAGTCAATCCCGTGTTTGCTGAGCAGTTTGTGCTGGGGGATCATTTCCAGTATGCGATAAAGGCATATGGTTCCAATTGCATAATTTATGTCGGTTTCATACCGTTCCGCCAGCCAGAGCAGAAATGCAACCGCGGTTTTTACATATTCCTCCTTAGCCAGATTACTTTTGTAATTACCAGATTCGCCGATGGTCAACTTTTCGACCGCATTCTTATAGCTTTCGGCTATTTCACCCTATCCGGCCAAGTTTTTACTTCGCTTGCACGTCTCATCGACCACCTTTTTTAGATAACGCAGGGCTTTCACAAAATCGAAGTTGGGCAGTCTTATGAAGGCCTCGCAGAGATTTTTTTGACCAGAATTTCCTCTCTCCGGCCAGCGTCAGCAATCTTGTCCATCAACGCCGAGTATTCGCACAACGCATCGCCGAATTTGCCGCGGTTAAAGCTGTTGTCGGCTTCGCGCAGATCGGACAGATGCACGTGCTGAACAACTGAAGTGGTTTCAATGAGGTGCACGGTTTCCTTATCCGGCTTGTTGATCTGCGGGCTGAAATCGGCGTGAACGTAGGCTGAACGCAGACCGAAGTGCTGACACATGGAAATTGCCACTGCCGACATCCACTTGCGGCCGCCGGTGTAGTCCACCAGAATTTCCTCGTGCTTCACACCTTCTCTTTCCAGCCAGTCCAACGGTTCGATAAACTTCTCAATCATTTCCGGGATATTCTCGGGAGTATCGTCAATGCGGCACTCCCGTTCGGCTACATCAGCATTAATCTGCCTGTAATAGCTTATCACCTCCCTGGTCGCGTCCTTGCACTTCTCGTCTTAGGTCGTTACGTAGCCCGTATATTGAGGCTGGCAGATCTTAAACGAAGACTTAATCTGTTCGCCCTGAGTACCGACTGTGATAATC
>JAOAFP010000172.1:0-1182 GCA_026416215.1 Negativicutes bacterium
GTGCGGGCCCTGGCGTTTGGCGGCAACCGGTATGCCTACATTGTTCAGGGGCTGTTCAGCGATGCCGAGCTGCTGCAGTTTGCTACCCACAAGGTGCCGCCCACCGGATTGACCGAGGCGATTGTCCACGAGGTGATGCTGGGCATTCATTGGCCGCAGCTGGAGAAATGCCGTAATTTTATCGTTGGCCAGCGGCTTTCAATCGAACACAACAGCGTATACGGGCTGATTGAAATTATCGTCTGACCGGGACGGGGGCCGGCCGGGGGGCGGGTGCCGGTCCGGTCAACCGGCGATGTATATGGGAAGAGGAGGAAAAACTATGGCAGAAGAAGAATTGGTGCTAAGGGAGGTCAGGGACAGAGTTGGTATCATCACTCTGAATAACCCGAAGAAGTTAAACTCGCTCAGCGAGGCCCTGGTGGGAGGTGTGATCGGGGCGCTGGACGAGTTCAGGGCTGGGAGGGTGCCGGTGGTGGTGATGCGGGCGCCGGCAGGGCAGAAAGTCTGGTCGGCTGGTCACGACGTCAAGGAGTTGCCGAGAAAAAACCGCGATCCGCTGGGCTACTTTGATTCGCTGGAAAATTTGCTGCGGGCGGTGGAAGAGTACCCCGGACCGGTGATCGCCATGGTCCACGGCAGCGTCTGGGGCGGGGCCTGCGACCTGATCATGACCTGCGACATGGTTATCGCCGACGAAACGGCGGCCTTTGCCATGACCCCGGCCAAACTGGGGGTTCCCTACAACGCCAGCGGCATTTTGCACTTTATGAACCGCCTGCCCATCAACATTGCCAAGGAGATGTTTTTTACCGCCGAACTGATGCCGGCCGAGCGGGCCCACCGGGTCGGGATAGTCAATCACCTGGTGGGAAGCGACCAACTCGAGGAATTCACCTTTAAACTGGCTAAAGTCATCACCACCCGCTCCGCCCTGTCGATCGAGGTTATCAAGGAACAGTTCCGGATATTTTCCAAGGCCTATCCCCTCAGCCCGTCGGTGTTTGAACGGATTCAGGGGCTGCGGCGCAGGGTTTACGACAGCCACGATTATGAGGAGGCAATTTCCGCTTTTCTGGAGAAGAGACAGCCGGTGTTCAAAGGAGAGTGAGGTATGAAACCGTTAGACGGAATCAAAGTTGTCGATCTGACACGGGTGTTGGCCCTGTCTCTTATACACAT
>JAOAFP010000172.1:1192-2815 GCA_026416215.1 Negativicutes bacterium
GGTCTCGTGGGCTCGGAGATGTGTATAAGAGACAGATACTGTACGATGATTCTGGCTGACTACGGGGCCGACGTGATCAAGGTTGAGATGCCGCGGGTGGGTGACGATGCACGGCAGTACGGCCCATTTGTCGGCGGCGAAAGCGTCTACTTTGCCGCTATCAACCGCGGTAAGCGCTCAATTACCGTTAACATGAAAAAGCCGGAGGGCAAGGAAATAGTTCAGCGGCTGCTCGTGGGGGCGGACGTGCTGGTCCAGAACTTCCGTCCCGGGACGATGGAAAAATACGGGCTGGGCTATGCCGATGTCAAAGAGTTTAATCCCCGGCTGATTTACGTGTCGGGGTCAGGGTACGGACAGACCGGCCCCTGGTCGCGTAAGGCGGCCTACGATATGGCCATTCAGGGGCTGGGCGGGTTTATGAGTCTGACTGGTGAGCCGGACGGCGACCCGACCAAATCTGGGCCGTCGATCATGGATCTTTTGACCGGTATCCTGATGGCCCAGGGAACGCTGACCGCCCTCTATGCTCGCGAGCGTACCGGCCGGGGGCAGCTGGTGGACGTGGCGATGCTGGACAGCAGCCTGTCGATCCTGGAGAATGCTCTGACCCGTTATGCCCTGACCAAAAAAGTCCCGACCAGGGTTGGCAACCGTCATCCTTCGATTACCCCGTTCGGGGCATTCCGGGCCAAAGATGACCTGTTCATCCTGGCGGTGGGCAATGACAAACTCTGGCAGGCCTTCTGCGATCTGGTCAAACGGCCGGACTGGGCGGAGGACGAGCGGTTTGCCACCAATCATGCCCGCACCATCAATGAAAAGATATTGAAGGAGATGCTGGAGGAATTGTTTGCCAGCAGGACCGTAGCCGAGTGGGTGGAGATGATCGACGCGATCGGCATTCCCTGCGCACCGGTCAACAGCATGGACAAGGTGCTGGAGCACCCGCAGATCAAGGCCCGTGACATGGTGGTGACGTTAAAACACCCGGTTATCGGCGATCTGCCGGTGGCGGGACTACCGGTCAAACTGTCCGACACCCCGGGGGCGGTGGAAAAACCGGCGCCGCTGCTGGGTGAACATACCGGAGAAATCCTGCGATCGCTCGGCTATAGCCAGGCCGAGATCGACAGGCTGCAGGAGGGCTCGGTAATCTGACTGAGCCGGAGTTCTGGCAGGCATATTCAGGCAACGAGGAGGAAGGATAATGTCAGATTTGAAAAAGGGCCGCGAACAATACGACCAGCTGGTGGCGAAGATGACGGCCAAACACCCCGAGCGTTCCAATCTTGAGGAACAGGGGCTGTACACCCCGTTGGACATTGAGGGGTTTGACTACCTCAACGATCTGGGGTTCCCCGGCGAGTATCCGTTTACCCGCGGGGTTCAGCCCACCATGTACCGGGGGCGGTTCTGGACGATGCGCCAGTACGCCGGCTTCGGCAACGCCAAGGAATCAAATGAACGCTACAAGTACCTGCTGCAGCAGGGGCAGGTGGTCTACGATATGCCCGCCACCCAGGTCGCTACCCTGCGCCGTCGTCGCCAGCAGGCCAAGAACGATACCCAGGATGCCCGGTTGGCGGCCCTGGCCTGGCTGGAGCCTGTCTCTTATACACA
>JAOAFP010000173.1 GCA_026416215.1 Negativicutes bacterium
AGATGTGTATAAGAGACAGCCACTACCGCCACCATATTCGGCGGTACAGGATTTATTGGGCGTCATCTCATCCGTTATCTTGAACAACACGGGTTTATCTGCCGGTCACTTCGCTCTTTCGCACCGGACAGCTTATCCAGTGACCTCGGCATGGTTTTTTACTGCGCCGGTCTTACCAGTGGGTTTATTGCCCGCCCGTTCGACGCTTTTGACGCTCATTTCACCCTGCCGGCAAAAATACTGGCCAGCGGCCGGTTTGAAAGTTTTGTGTATCTATCATCTACCCGTGTTTACTGCCAGTCGGCGATTGCTGACGAAAACACACCTTTGTCGGTTATGCCCCATTTACCCGATCATATATACAATATCTCCAAGCTGTCCGGCGAGTCCATCTGTCACGCCGTCGACGACCCGCGGGTCAAGGTGGTCAGGTTGTCCAATGTTCACAGCCGGTGGTGGGGGGACAACAAGTTCATCAGCAGACTTGTTTCTGATGCCGTCTTGACCGGTCAAATAAGGCCCGCTATCAGCCCTGAATCGGCCAAGGACTACGTAGACATTGATGATGTTTGTGAGTGCCTGGTAAAAGTTGCCTTGTCAAGCCGGCACAAGGTTTACAACCTGGCCAGCGGTCACAATGTTGCGTTAGGGACCATAACCAGACTTATCGCCGAGGTTACCGGCGCCAAATGCATGGCCTCGCCCCACTCTCCCATAGTGTCATTCCCGACAATAGTGACTGAACGCATCCGTTCGGAGTTTAATTTCATCCCCCGTCAAACCCTAGCAAATAACGTGATCTCAATGTGCCGCCACTTCTGCAGCCTCAATCATAACCAGAAAGGAATCCAGCATGATAACCATCGATGAAAAAAACGGCACACTGGCCGTTACTAATCATAGTAGCCGCCGTACCTACCAGTTCTCCGATCCGGAAGCTTTCCGGATAGTATCCGACCTTTGGTTGAGAGTGGGCTGGGACAATAAATACGTATATTCCTTCACCTGGCTCGGCCGGCCTATCATACAGCTACCGGAAGATATGTTCCGGATCCAGGAGCTGGTTTTTTCCCTGCGTCCCGATTTTATTGTTGAAACTGGGGTGGCCCACGGCGGCTCGCTAGTGTTTTACGCCAGCCTCTGCCATTTGCTCGGCCAAGGCCGGGTGATCGGGGTGGACATTGATATCAGACCACATAACCGCCAGGCCATAGAACGCCATCCCCTTTTTCCCTACATCGACCTAGTCGAAGGCAACTCCGTCGATCCAGCCGTGTTTGAACAGGTGAAAGAATTGATAGGCAGTGGCGATAAAACAGTTCTTGTTATACTCGATTCCTGCCATAATCGCGATCATGTGCTACACGAGCTTCGTCTGTACTGCCAATTGGTCTCGCTAGGATCGTACATAATTCCGACCGACGGAATAATGGCATCCCTCGTAGGCGCCCCGCGCAGCCAACCAGACTGGAGCTGGAACAATCCGTTGACTGCAATCAGATGCTTTCTGGCAGAAAATAACCGCTTCGCGCCCGAAGAACCTGTTTTCCCGTTCAATGAGGGTAACGTATCATGGCGGATAACTTACTGGCCCTCCTGCTTCCTGAAACGCCACCGCTAATGTTGCATTACTCCCTTTCGATACCGATACCACCTTACTATATTCTGACGCTTTCGCCTTGTAGCCGCTGAAACAGGTAAGATGCTGCGTACTGGTCAGGTAGTTTGATTTTGTGTCCCTGTCCTTGCTTTGAAGCTTCCACCAGTTCCACCGCGAGCCTGCTGAGCACGCTTGATCGGCAAAGATCGGGAAAAGACAAAAAAATGTTCATGACGTACAAAAACAACTCAAAAATGGTTTCCTTTATGCACGAACCGTCACCAATGGTGCCGTAATAAGTGTTCATCAGGCCAGCCGTTACCGCGCTGGCCATTTTTTCGCCCCCCCGGGAAAAGTCAATCAGATCCATTAGTTTACCAATAATTTCTATGTCGAAGCCATAAGGTGACCGCCGCTCGCTTATTGGCCGACCATGTGCTTGGCTGCGCTCCAGACAAATCTGGTAGGGAGAGAATTCCTGATTAGCCTTTTGGTTCAAAAACTCGTCAAAGCTTTCTTGCTGATCAACAACCCGCAATCCACATTTTCTAACCAGCTGTTCTAATGCAAGTGCATTATGCCATTTAACACGCGGCGAAATCAGGTCATCTCTTGCCCTTATTCTTGCACGACGATTCAGGGCAAGAAAATCAACGGCAAAGTTATGGCAAAAATTACGGTAAATATCACGGCACCTTTCCACTAGTAACTGCCTTAAGCTTCCTTCATTGTACGCATATAAGTAAAGATAACTGTTGCCATCAAACAGCATACTTGTTAGCTTGCGTAGAAACTGCTCCTCATCCGACACGCAAGGTAACACCCCATACACCCAGATAAAATGGGCTTTTTCATCGATGTCCTCCTGCAAAACATCACCATTTACCACTTCAATTCCATCAACCCTGTGATCGTGGCAATAACTGGCAAACCGCCTGACGTTGTCGATCGCCGCGTCAACGGCAATTACCCGGCTGGCCCCAGCCATCCGGAAGGCCAACGACCAGTTGCCCCGTCCAAACCCGTAATCAATGACCGTTTTGCCTTCAAATTTCCCGGCCAGGATGGTCTTTAAATATCCGCAGCACTTGCCCAGCCATTCGT
>JAOAFP010000174.1 GCA_026416215.1 Negativicutes bacterium
TGCCGGGGGTATCACGGCTGTGATGGCGGAACTGGCTAAGCAAAACCTGATCGACGTTACAGCCCGCACGGTTGATGGTATAATCGCTGACCGGCTGAAGCCGGTGCGAAATCAGCCAGACCGCGAAATTATCCGGCCAATTGACTGTCCCCATCGCCCCAGCGGCGGTCTAGCTGTCCTGTCCGGCAACCTGGCTCCTGACGGGGCGGTGGTCAAGGAAAGTGCGGTAGAACCTGATATGTTGGAATTCACCGGGCCGGCCCGGGTGTTTGACGGCGAGGATGATGCGGTAGCCGCGATTGGCGAAGGCCGGATTACCGACGGAGACGTGGTGGTTATCCGCTACGAGGGGCCGCGCGGCGGGCCGGGGATGCGAGAAATGCTTAATCCCACGGCAATGATTGCCGGTTTGAACCTCCGGGTCGCCCTGATCACCGACGGCCGGTTTTCCGGCGCCACCCGCGGTGCCTGTATTGGCCACGTGTCGCCGGAAGCGATGGCCGGTGGGCCGATTGCCCTGGTCCAGGAAGGCGACAAGATTCGCATTGACATAAGGCAAAAGAGTATCGAGCTGCTGGTTGATGACCGGGAACTTGCCGGACGCCGGCAAAACTGGCAAAAACCGCCCGATCGGGTGGAGCGGGGTTATCTCGCCCGCTACGCAAAAATGGTCAGCTCAGCCGACCGGGGAGCCGTCCTTCAGACGCCGAAATCCTGACCCTGCAGCAAACAAAAAGAGCCATTTATGGCTCTTTTTAGTTTTGTCACCGTTGTCATGGCCCGTTCACGGACCAATCCGGTCAAACCCGGTGTATTTGCGCAACACCTCCGGAATCGCCACCGACCCGTCGGCCTGCTGAAAGTTCTCGAGAATGGCTGCCACCGTCCTGCCCACCGCCAGCCCCGAACCATTGAGCGTGTGAACAAATTCCGGTTTGGCCTTTTTCTCGCGCCGAAACCGGATATTGGCCCGCCGGGCCTGATAATCGAGGAAGTTTGAACACGAGGATATTTCCCGGTATCGCCCTGCTCCCGGCAACCATACCTCAATGTCGTAGGTTTTGGCCGAGGCCGCCCCCATATCGCCAGTGCAGAGCAAAACCACACGATAGGGCAGACCAAGCAGTTGCAACACGCGTTCGGCATCGGCGGTAAGGCCTTCCAGTTCCTCGTGCGACGATTCGGGGGAGGTGAACTTTACCAGTTCAACCTTGTTGAACTGGTGCAGCCTTATCAGCCCGCGGGTGTCACGTCCGGCCGCCCCGGCCTCGTTGCGGAAACAGGCGGTGTAAGCGGTGTAGCGCAACGGCAGCTGCCGGCCGTCGATAATTTCATCGCGGTGCAGATTGGTCACCGGCACTTCGGCCGTGGGCACCAGGTAATATTCCCCTCCCTCAATCTTAAACATATCGGCGGCAAATTTAGGCAGCTGGCCGGTGCCTACCATGCTGTCACGGTTGACGATAAAAGGGGGAAAGAATTCACGGTAGCCATGCTGCCGGCAGTGAAGATCGAGCATGAAGTTAATCAGCGCCCGCTCCAGCTGGGCACCTGCCCCGCTCATCACCACAAACCGGGCGCCGGAAATTTTGGCCCCGCGCTCGAAATCCACAATTCCCAGCCGCTCACCAATGTCCCAGTGGCTGAGCGGGGTGAAACCAAACGCCGGCCGTTCTCCCCACCGCCGGACTTCCCGGTTGTCTTCCTCCCCCACCCCTACTGGCACCGATTGATCGGGAACATTAGGCAGTCCAAGAACGAATTCATGCAGTTCCGTTTCTATAGCCCTGACCTCACGATCAATGGCCTCGATTTCATCCCCCACTCGCCGCATATCGACAATCAGCGACTGGCAGTCCTCGCCGGCCTTTTTTTTCTGGCTGATCAGCTGTGATACGCGGTTGCGCTCAGCTTTGAGAGATTCCACCACCTGCAGGCGCTCCCGCCGCCTCTGTTCGGCAGCAAGGAAATCGTCCAGGCTCACAGATTGTCCGCGGTTGCGCAGAGCCTCAATGACTTTACCGGGATTGTCGCGGACAAACTTGATGTCTAGCATAATTTTACACCTGTTCCGTTTGAGTTGTGTTTCATGATTGCTGACCACTTTCGGTCAGGCGATGAAGCCGGCGTGACGACTGGACGGCCGCCCGCTTTCGGGCCAGTTCGATCAGGCTGTCGAGCAGATCGGGATAGCTGATACCGCTCGCCTCCCACATGCGCGGGTACATGCTTATTTTGGTGAAGCCGGGAATGGTGTTGATTTCATTTAGCAGCAGTCTTCCACTTCGGTCGAGAAAAAAGTCTACCCTGGCCATACCCTGACAGCCAACCGCCCGATAGGCCCGCACAGCCAGCTCTCTCACCCGTTCAGTCTGTTCAACAGTCAACCGGGCGGGAGCACTGAGCTGGGCAGCGTCATCAGACAGGTATTTGGCTTCATAAGAGTAAAACTGGCCGGCAACTACAATCTCACCAGGAAGGGATGCGCACGGAGCTTCGTTGCCCATAACCGAGCATTCAATCTCACGACCGGAAATTGTCTGCTCAACGACTGCCTTGTCATCATAATTCCAGACATCGGCCAGCGCCTGCTCGAACCGGCGCTGATCAGTGGCCCGGCTCACCCCGACTGAAGAACCGCTGTTGGCCGGTTTGACAAACAGGTCATTCCCCAGCCGGGCCACAATTTCCTGGTAAGACGGGTTATCCACTGCCCCCATCCGCAACACCAGGA
>JAOAFP010000175.1 GCA_026416215.1 Negativicutes bacterium
AGATGTGTATAAGAGACAGTACCCACCCCGACTGTATCGATGTGTGCATCCATGGCTATAAGGTGCTTGCCCTTGCCGATATAACCCAGCACGTTGCCCATCGGGTCGATTTCCACCCGGTCGAAGCCTACTTTCTCCATTTCCTCCTTGATCCGCAGGACCACTTCCCGTTCCTGGCAGCTTTCGCTGGGGATACGGATCATGTCCCGCAGGAACCTGGTCATATCAGGTTTGTACTTTTCCGCCAGTTCGTAGATCTTCTTGTAATCCATCCTCAACCACACACTCCTGCCATTAATTTTATTTTATCTTCCCTATGCCTCAGGAACCCCTCATGTAGAAATTGATCGCAAAGCATATGGCGATAATCCACATCATCCAGTGAACTTTGCCGGCCTGACCGGTAACCAGCTTCAGCAGGGCGTAGCTCACGAAACCAAAAGCAAACCCGGTGGCAATACTGTAAGTCAGCGGCATCATGATTATGGTCAGAAACACAGGTATAATGTCGCTCATATCCGCATTGAAATCAATGTGGCGGATATCCATCAGCATGAATGCGCCGACCAGAATCAGTGCCGGGGCGGTGGCAAACGGCGGCACAATGGCAATAATCGGAATGAACAGTAACGCCAGGACGAACATAATCGCAACCGTCAGCGCCGTCAGTCCGGTCCGGCCGCCGGCCGACACACCAGTTGCGCTCTCAACGTAGGTGGTTACAGTCGGGGTCCCCACCACGGCGCTGATCATCGTGCCGACCGAGGCGGTGGTCAGGGCCTTGTTGAGGTTCTTGATCTCACCTTTGTCATCAATCATTTTCGCCCGGCTGGACAGTCCGATCAAAGTCCCCATGTTGTCAAACATCTCGACCATGGTGAAGGTGAATACAACCGACACAACTCCGTAAGCAATGGCCGCCTTCAGGTCGAGGGCCATGAAGGTGGTATGAAAATCGGGGAAAGAACTGCTGAATATATCGGAAAAACTGTGGGGAACCGGCACCAGACCAAAAATCATCCCGATGATTGTCGTGATGAAGATACCAATCAGCATCGCCCCGGTGACATTGAAGTAAATCAGTGCCCCAGTGATCACCAGCCCCAGCACGGCCATCAGCGGCTGCACGGTGCGCATGTCGCCCAGCGACACCAGCGTGGCCGGGTTGTCAACGATGATCCCGCAGTTCTTCATGCCGATAAAGGCAATGAACAGCCCGATACCAATCCCGATAGCATATTTTAAGTGCATGGGTACGGCTTTGATGATCAGACGGAAGATACCGGTTACGGTGCAGATCATAAATACAATGCCGGAAATCAGGACTGCTCCTAGGGCTGTCTGCCATGGCAAGCCGAGTGCTCCGCAGACATAGTAGGCAAAAAACGCATTGAGTCCCATGCCGGGGGCCAGGGCTGCCGGGAAGTTGACCCACAGGGCCATGATCAGCGTGGTAACAAACGCCGACAGAATGGTCGCAGCAATTGCTGCCGATTTTGGAACACCGGCGTCAGCCAGAATGTTGGGGTTGACAAAAATGATGTACGACATCGCCATGAAAGTGGTCAGACCGGCGATGATTTCGGTCCGGAAACTGCTGCCCCGGGCCGAGTAGCCAAAAAATCTGTCAAGCAAGCTTTTTTCCTGGCTCATCAATTCCTACCTCCTGATTTTTGTTTTGTTGCCGGGCAACACAGGTGAGATTATAGGTCTCTTTTCTGACAAGTTTCTGACAGGCCTGCCCGCCAGCCGTCGGAAACTGCCGTCAGCTCATTTTTTGTGCCGGTCGCCACTAATCACCCCCCCGCCCATGACTTCGTCACCAATGTAAAACACTGCCGCCTGCCCGGGAGCGGCTACCACCGGCTGCTCGGTTTCCACTTCCGCCCAGCTGCCGTCCTCCTGTTTAATCCGGCCCGTCACCACTGGCCCACGGTAGCGGGTCTCTATTCCGATGTATCCGGTCTGCCCCCGGAAGGATTCATCTGTATAGCTCAACCCGCGGACCCAGAACCGCCGGCAACGCGGATCATTACTGACCACCAGCCGGTTGGCACTCGGGTCCTTACCCGCCACATAAGCCCTTGTTTTCCCCACTATTCCCAGCCCCCGCCGCTGACCTACCGTATAGTGGATCAACCCCCTGTGACGGCCTATTATCCGGCCGGCTTCGTCCACTATATCCCCGGCCACCGGCTCTGACTGGCTGTAACGGCGGATGAAGCCGGCGTAATCACCGTCCGGAACGAAGCATATATCCTGACTGTCGGGCTTATCGGCCACGGCAAACCGGCGGCCGGCAGCAGCCGCCCGGGTCTGTTCCTTGGTCAGTCCGCCCAGCGGCAGCAACAGTTTGGCCATGGCCAGCTGGTCCAACATGTAGAGAACATAGCTTTGATCCTTCTGCCGGTCAACTGCCCGAAGAAGCCGGTAGCGCCTGCATTCGTCGTCGTAGATAATCCGGGCGTAATGACCGGTAGCCACCCGGTCAATCGCCAGTTCTTCCGCCTTACGGAACAGGGCGGCTAATTTCAGGTGACGGTTGCATTCAATGCACGGATTGGGAGTTTCGCCGCCCAGGTAGGAATCAACAAACGGTCTCACTACCCGCTGCTCGAACAGCGTCAGCATATTCAGCACGTAGAAATCCACCGCTAGCTGATTGGCCAC
>JAOAFP010000019.1 GCA_026416215.1 Negativicutes bacterium
CTCTCCGGGACGAAGGGGGGAAGGACTACACCTCGGCCACGGCCTCGGCCAACGAACTGTTCGGTTACATAGCCAGGCAGATCGCGTCAATAATCAGGCCGGACCGGCTGTACGACATGGGACATACCTTCTCTTTTCCCTGCCGTCAGCTGGCGGTTGATTCGGCCCGGCTTATAACCTGGACCAAGGAGATCAGGACTGCCGGGGTTGAGGGGGAGGACGTCGGAGGGATTTTTGCCCGAGCAATGGTTGATGCCGGCGTTAACAATGTGAAGCAGGTTGCGATAATTAACGACACGGTCGGCACGCTGCTGGCAGCCTCCCACAATTTTGACAATGTGGACATAGGCTCCATATGCGGCACCGGCCACAACACCTGCTACCGTGAGCTGAACCCGCCCATGGCGGGCCAACCGATGATTATCAACATGGAATCGGGTAACTTCGATAAGATCAGGCGTACATCATGGGACGAACAGCTTGACAGGCAAAGTGACCTTCCCGGTCAGCAGCGGCTGGAAAAAATGTGTTCCGGTCATTACATTGGCCGGCTAACAGGGATTGTTTTCGCCGATTATCTGAACAAAGTGGGGCGGCTACCTCTGACCGGTGGTGAGGCGTGTGCGCGGCTGTGTCCGGACGGGGCGGACCTGTCGCGGATTATCAGCGATGCAACGCCTGCGGCGGACTGTTCGCGGGCCACGATCGCCGACTGCTGGGGGGAGAGTGCTGCCAGGCGTCTGGAAACAGAGGATTATCGGGCCCTCAGGGCAATTGCGGCGGCAATCAAAACCCGTTCTGCCCGGCTGGTGGCGGCGACCTATCTGGGGACACTGCAGCATATCGATCCGCAATTCTGCCAGCCCCACACCATCGCCATCGACGGATCGCTGTACGAAAAGCTGTCCGGTTATGTCGGCGATCTGCGCCGGGCAGTGGACGACAACCTACCGGACGGGGCCAGGCCGGTGCGGCTGATACTGGCCAAGGACGGTTCGGGGATCGGGGCGGCAGTGGCAGCGGCAGTGGCCGGGGTGACCAGACAGGCCCAATGATCACCAAGCAAGACTGGAGAGAGGAGCCACCATGAAAAACCCGGTGATTTCTCAACATTACTCCTTGACCGGCCGGGATTCAGTGCTTGGCGGTTACCAGTATCAGAATGCGTTTCGACTTCTGTCGGCCGGGAATACCTCGGCTGCCGAGCGGGAGTATGAGCGCTTGCTAAGGGCACATAGCGAGGTGAAGATCATTTTGAATGACCTCGGTGTGGCGGCATTTTCCCGCAACGACACCAAAACGGCCGAGGAATATTACCGGGCGGCGCTGCTGTTTGATCCCAATTACGCAATTGCCAGAATGAACTACGGCAACTGCCTGTCGGCAATGGAACGCTGGGAGGAGGCGCTGGCCCAGTATGAAGCTGCCCTAAGTCTGATTGAAGACAAAAGCTGGCACAACAATGTAACGTTTCAGATGCTAAACGCACTGTACCGTCTGGGGCGGATCGAAAGGGTTACGGAAATCTGGCAGTGGCTGCTGGCACGGTATCCGGACGACGTCGGAATCCTGCACAATTATGCCAATCACCTCAGCTCCGAGCGGCGGCAGTATGGCAAAGCGATCGAAATATACCGACGGCTGGAAAATATGCCCAATGTTCAGCTGGCCACCCTGTACAACGACTGGGCAGTGGCGGTAAAACACTACAGTGACTACCGGCAGGGCAACGAATTGTACGAAAGGGCACTCAGCCTTGAACCAGGCCGGCTGGACGTACTCAGCAACCTGCTGTACGACACCCTGTTTCCCGACAGCCTGAGCAACGAACAGGTGTTCGCCCAGCACCTGCGCTACGAAAAGGCCTGCGACATCCCCAACATGCCCAGGTTTGACCATTCATGCCGGCAGAAAAATGAAAAAATCCGGGTGGGGTTTTTATCGGCCGATTTTCGTTACCACTCGGTGGCGATGTTCACCCTGAACCTGTTTTTGCACCACGACCGGGAGCGGCTGGAGTTATACTGCTACAGCAATTGCCCTCAGAAAGACGAATACACCGGGATATTCAAGGCCCACTGTGCCGGCTGGAAGGACGTTTACAACCTACATCCCCGTGAAGTGGCCAGGCTGATTTTTGACGACGGAATTGATGTCCTAATCGAGCTTTCCGGGCATACCCGCGGCAATATTTTACCGGTGATGATCAGCAAACCGGCACCCGTACAGATGACCTGGCTGGGTTACGTTCACTCCCTGGGGATTTCTGCTGTTGACTATTATATAACCGACGCGACGGCCGACCCGCCGGGCCTGACCGAGCACCAGTTCGTGGAAAAGCTGCTGCGTCTGCCAGGCTGTTTTCTCTGCTACCGGCCGCACGATGATTTGCCGCCGGTTGCCGCAACCCCGGCCCTGGCCAACGGCTGGGTAACGTTTGCGGTGGTGGGAAATTACGCCAAAGTCAACCGGGGGATGATAAAAAACTACTGCGATGTGCTCCGGGCGGTTCCCGGCAGCAAGCTGCTGATCAAGTCGGGCACGCTGGACGACGGGGTAGGCAAACGGCGGGTGTTGGCCGACTTCATGGCAGAGGGGCTGCCGGCCGAACGATTCATTCTCCGCGGCCGGCATGAGGAGGCCGGTGATTATCTCAGATCGTTCGCCGAAATGGATATAATGCTGGATTTTTACCCGTTCAACGGCGAAACTATCACCTGTGCCGGCCTGTCAATGGGAGTGCCGGTGGTCAGTATGTACGGCGACAATCATCGCTCGCGTGCCGGACTGAGCATCCTGACTGCGTTGGGGAAGCCGGAATGGGCGGCAAGGGACAGCCGGGAGTTTGTGGCGGTTGCCGCCGGCCTGGCGAGCGACATTGAGCGTCTGAACAGCGAGCGGCTCAGTCTACGCGGCAAATTTTTGGCCTCGCCATTGTGTGACGGTCCGGGGTTTGCACGGAACTTCACCGATGCAATTGAACGCTGCCTGCAAGGAAGGGAAAACGGGCGTTCAGCCGGGAATGGAGGCTCGCCGCCGGTATAACCGCTGAAGAGAGATTCCACCGCAATCCAGCAACCGCCGGC
>JAOAFP010000020.1 GCA_026416215.1 Negativicutes bacterium
AGATGTGTATAAGAGACAGGGCCCGACCGGCAAATTCACCGACTGTGGTTGCCGCTGCCATTTTTTAGCATGGCGGTCAGCCCGGCCACGTTGTCGATGCCGATCAGCCGGAAGTGCCAATCCTGCTCATACATGCGGAAGTCCACGGTAACGTCGCGGCCGAGCGGGCGAACGAACAGGGTGACACTGACGACTGCGGTATGCGCGTCGATTTTGCGGCTGGTGGCAGAGCGGTACTCGACGCTAGACAGGTCTGCAGGTTGGCTGTCGGAGGGAAGCAGCTGGACAATGGAAAGTTTGCCGGTGGCGGGAATGGGGTGGCCGGCGTCCGGGACGGTCTCCGGCCACCTGCCGGTTTCAACGTAGTGATAGATTCCCTGCCTTAGCTGGCCGATGGCCACGGGCTTCAGCAAGCCGACAAACCCGCGGGCAATGTTGCCTAGCAGGCTGTCGGCCCGCCCGCCAGGTATCAGCTGGGCGGTAAACCCGTCGACCAGACTTTCGCTCAGTCTGTCTACGTCAACATAGCGGTCGAACTCTTCCCGATCGTGGTTCCGGCAGGCCTGCCAGGCCCTGTACAGCGAGTACTCCGGGCCGGTATAGTACCGCCAGACCATGGCAGCAGCGGCCAGCAGCAGAAGGGCGGCTATGGCCGCCGCGAACAATTTCTTTTTTTTCGTCATATCGTGACACCTGCTAAAAAATAATAGCCCGGCTGTGTGTTGATGCGCAGTCGGGCTATTCTGATCTGACGGGGCTGGTTACAGGGTGGCGACCAACACCGCTTTGATGGTGTGCATACGGTTTTCCGCTTCATCAAACACCACTGAGTGTTTGCTGCGGAACACTTCGTCGGTCACCTCACGGATATCAATGCCTTTGGCCTCGAACTCCGCCGCCAGTCTGGTGTCAAAATCGTGGAATGAAGGCAGGCAGTGGAGGAAAATAACGTCGGGGTTGCCAGTTGCCTGCAGCATTTCCATGGTCACCCGGTAAGGAGTGAGGAGTCTGACCCGTTCGGGGATTTTATCCTCCTCGCCCATCGACGCCCATACGTCGGCGTAGATGGCATCAGCTCCGCGGACGGCCGATATATTGCTGGCAACCTCGATAATGGCCCCGGTCTCCTTGGCTACATTCTGAACCTTGGCCATCACCGCCATATCCGGGGCAAGTTCGGGCGGACCGAGGGCAACGTAGTGCATTCCCATTTTGGCTGCTCCGTACATCAGCGCGTAGCCCATGTTATTGCGGGTGTCGCCGGCAAACACCAGCTTCATTTTGTTGAGAGGCTTGTCGATGTGTTCTTCCATGGTCATAAGATCCGCCAGAACCTGGGTTGGGTGGTCGACGTCGGTCAACCCGTTCCAGACCGGTACGCCGGAAAAGTGGGCCAGATCTTCGACCACATCCTGCCTGAACCCCCGGTATTCGATGCCGTCGTAATACCTCCCCAGCACCCGGGCGGTGTCCTCCAGTGATTCCTTTTTGCCCATCTGCGAGCTGGCCGAATCGAGGAAGGTGACGTGCGCACCCTCATCCATTGCCGCCACTTCAAACGCGCAGCGGGTGCGGGTTGATGTTTTCTCAAACAGCAGGACGATATTCTTGCCGGCCAGCAGCTGCTGCCGGCTGCCGGCCCGTTTCTTGGCCTTGAGGTCATGGGACAGGTCGAGTAGGTAACGGATCTCCTGAGGAGTGAAATCCATCAGGGTCAAAAGGCTGCGTCCTTTAAGATTTACGGGCATACTGTCCTCCTTGCAGGTAGTTGTCGGTACACGGCCGGCTCTCAGGTGGCCACGTCGTGTTCCTGGTCGATCATTTTTTCGGTTATCCAGCGGAAAAACACTTCACCGCAGCGGTTACAGACGTACTGATTCCAGCCCAGCACCAGCTTTTCGCCGACCAGGTGTGCCCGGCCGCCGCATACGTGGGGTATGGAAGTATACATCGAAGAACCACTCCCTCCGGCTGTGAATATGGCTGATTGTGCTGATTATAGCAAAACAGAAGTTGGCGTGCAATTGACGGCGGTGCGGCGAAGTGCGGCGCCCGGCAGGGTAACGGCCGGTGACGGCGAATAAACAAAGGGAAAGGACAGGGGAAAGGGGGGGAATGTTGAAAAAAACAGCGGTAGCGATCGCTGCCTGCTGGCTATTGGCAGCAAGCGTAGCACGGGCGGCGGCGCTAAACGTATTTGAGGACGGTAACAGGGCGGTGATCCTGGCCGGGCAGCGGGTAGGCGACTATGTTGCTCACCGGGTGGAGCTCAGCCGCGACTGGCCGTCCGGTATCCCTGCCCAGCGATTGTTCATGCCCGGCGGATTGCTGATCCGGGTCCGGACGCTGGCCGATTTTGACACCGCCACCGCCCGGCCCGGCGACGTCGGCGAGGTCGAGGTTCTGGATGATGTTTACGTAAACGGCCGCCAGTTTGTGGTGGCCGGCAGCCGGGCGACGGTGGCGGTGAAGAATGTTCTGCCAGCCGAAAGTTGGGCCCGCGATGCGGCAATCGTCATTGAGGGACGGTGGCTGACCACGGTCAACGGCATCCGGGTCCCGCTGCTGCTCGACCTCTACCGAACCGACCTTCGCGAATCGGTGCTGATGACGTGGGCGGTGGTAGGGGTGGCGGCATTTTTTGTCAAGGGCAGGGAGGTTGTTGTCCCGGCCGGAACGGAATTTTACGTAAAAGTCGGGGCGGACACCGATTTGGGCGACTGAGACCGGACGGCCGGCGGTTAATCAGGCCGGACCTGGTATAGCTACCGGGCAACCGGATAAAGGAGGTTGGGATAGGATGGTGGGATCACCTTTGCTGGGGGAGTTTTTGGGCACGATGATTCTGATTGTTTTCGGCAGCGGCGTGGTGGCCAACGTGCTGCTCAAACACTCCAAGGCCGAGAATGGAGGTTGGATAGTTATTGTCACCGGCTGGGCAATGGGGGTGATGCTGGGAGTGTTTACAGCTGTGGCCACCGGTTCAGCCCAGGCCGACCTTAACCCGGCGGTCACGCTGGCCAAGCTGTATATGGGAATTTACCGGTCGGTGGCAGAAGTATTGCCGTTGATGCTCGCCCAGTTGGCTGGCGGGTTTGCCGGGGGGGTGCTGGTATGGCTCCATTTCCGGCCGCACTGGCAGCATACCAATGACAAATCGGCCAAACTGGCAGTATTCTGCACCGCTCCGGCCATAAGGTCGCTGCTGGCCAACCTGTGGTCGGAAGTCTTTGGCACCTTTATCCTGGTATTTTGTCTATTTGCCATATTCTTCAAAGCCAACGGCGTGCTGCCGCCGGGACTGGGGCCGTACATGGTAGGGATGCTAGTCTGGGCGATTGGGCTCAGTCTGGGCGGAACAACCGGTTATGCGATCAATCCGGCCCGCGATCTGGGACCGCGACTGGCCCACGCCGTCTGCCCGGTAGCCGGCAAGGGAGGCTCAGACTGGGGATACGCCTGGGTGCCGGTGGTCGGGCCGATGCTGGGGTCGACGCTGGCTTACTTGCTGGGGAGGGCAATCGGTTTTATGTAGGAGGGGCGGGTGGATACTTCTGCAGGCATGCCCCCCAATGACCGGCGTTCCGGCGCGGGCAGCAGACCTGACGCAGGGGCTGGGGACCGGGGCAGCAATGAAAATTCGGGTATTTTGCGACGGGAGGACAAGCGATGGCAGCACGTTATGTAATGGCACTCGATCAGGGGACCACCAGTTCCCGGGCGATATTGTTTGACGACAGCGGCCGGATTGTGGCGGTGGCCCAGAAGGAGTTTGAGCAGATCTATCCCCGTCCCTGATGGGGGGAGCACAAACCGGAGGAAATATGGCACAGCCAGCTGGAGATGGCTCAGGAGGTGGTGAGAAAGAGCGGGATAAGCCCGCGGCAGATCGCGGCAATCGGCATAACCAACCAGCGGGAGACCACAGTAGTCTGGGATCGCCACACCGGCAAACCGGTGTACAACGCCATTGTCTGGCAGTGCCGCCGGACGGCTGATATTTGCCGGGAACTGAAGGACGGTCCCCTGGCCGAATACATCCGGGCCGCCACCGGATTGGTGATCGATGCTTACTTTTCCGGGACAAAAGTCAAGTGGATCCTTGACAATGTGGCCGGAGCGATACAGCGGGCCGAGGCTGGCGACTTGCTGTTCGGGACGGTTGATAGCTGGCTGATCTGGAACCTGACCGGAGGCAGAGTGCACGCCACCGACTATTCCAACGCCTCCCGGACGATGCTGTACAACATCGGCAAACTGGGTTGGGATGAGAAAATCCTCGCTGAAATGTCGATTCCCAGATCGATGCTTCCCGAGGTCTGTCCGTCCAGCGCGGTGTTGGGCTATAGCGGTCGCGAGCTGTTTGACGAGGTGGAGATTCCGATCGCCGGCGTGGCTGGCGATCAGCAGGCGGCCCTGTTCGGGCAGACCTGCTTCTGGCCGGGAATGGCCAAAAACACGTACGGCACCGGTTGTTTCATGCTTATGAACACCGGGGATGTTCCGTTCGTTTCCAGGGCTGGACTGCTGACCACCATTGCCTGGGGGGTGGACGGCAAGGTTTGCTACGCCCTGGAAGGGAGCATTTTCATTGCCGGAGCTTCCATTCAGTGGCTGCGCGACGAACTAAGGTTTATCGATACAGCGGCTGACAGCGGGTATTTTGCCGGCAAGGTGGCCGACACAGGCGGGGTTTACGTGGTCCCGGCCTTCGTCGGGCTGGGGGCGCCGTATTGGGATATGAAGGCCAGAGGGGCAATTTTCGGGCTGACCCGCGGCACCAACAAGGCTCATATAATCCGGGCGACACTGGAATCGATTGCCTACCAGACCAAGGATGTGCTGACGGCGATGGAGGAAGACTCCCAGATCCGGCTGAAATCGCTGAAGGTGGACGGTGGGGCAACGACCAACGATTTGCTGATGCAGTTCCAGGCCGATCTGCTGGGAGTGCCGGTCGACCGGCCGAGGATAATCGAAACCACTGCCCTGGGGGCGGCGTATCTGGCCGGGCTGGCGGTGGGCGTGTGGGGCAGCAAGGAAGAATTGCTGAACAACTGGCAGCTGGACCGGCAATTCGTACCGGAAATGGCGCCCGAGCGGCGGTCCGGGCTGTACCGGGGCTGGCAGCGGGCGGTGCGCCGGGCAATGGACTGGGCGGAGGAAGAATGATGACTGCGGATAACAGGGAAAAGCTGGCGGTGCAGGACTGGCCGGGCCGGGCTGACGTGGTTATTGTCGGCGGGGGAATAGTGGGCTGCGCGGCGGCGATGTTTCTGTCGCGTTACAAAGCGACGGTGGTGATGGTTGAACAGGCCACGGATCTGGCCATGGGCACCACCAAAGCCAACAGCGGGATCATTCATGCCGGGTTCGACGCTCCGCCGGGGTCGATGAAGGCCAGGATGAACGTGCGGGGCAACCGGTTGTATCACGAGCTGCAACCCGCCCTGAAATACGAGGTAAACTTTCTCGGCTCGCTGGTGGTGGCCAAAAGTGACGATGATCTGAAAACCCTGGAAGGCTTGCTGGACCGGGGCCGGCAAAACGGAGTGCCGGACATCACCATTATCGACCGGGAGCGGGTGCTCAGTCGGGAACCGAATCTGAGCCGTGACGTCAGAGCCGGGCTGTGGGCTCCGACTGCCGGGGTGATCTGGCCGTTTGGGGCAGCCCTTGCTATGGCCGAAAATGCGGTGAGAAACGGGGTGAAGGTGTTTACCGGTTGCCGACTGGAAGGCTTCATGCTCGACCGGCGGAAAATTTGCGGGGTACGGACCAACAAGGGCGATATCGCCTGTAAACTGGTCATCAACGCGGCCGGACGCTGGGCGGATGAAGTCAGTCGTTGGGCGGGGGATGACAGCTTCAGTATAACCCCGCGGCGCGGCGAGTACATTTTGTTTGACAAGAGCGTGGGCAGCCTGGTCAACTCAGTGCTTTTTCCCACTCCGACCAAGGTTTCGAAGGGTATACTGGTTTCCCCCACCGTGCACGGAAATATTTTCATCGGGCCCAACGCCGAGAATATAACCGACAAGGACGACCTGTCCACCACCGCCCCCGGTATGGAGGAGATAATTTCCGGGGCCAGAAAGCTGATTCCCGACCTGCCGCTGGCAGCGGCCATCACCCAGTTTGTCGGGTTGCGACCGGTGGCCAGCGGCGACGATTTTATCATCGGACCTTCGGCATTGGTCGGCGGACTGGTCCAGGCGGCCGGCATTCAGTCGCCGGGACTGGCCTCGGCACCGGCAATCGGTGAGCTGGTAAGTGAAATAGCGGCCGAGCGGTTGGGACTGGTGCGAAAACCCGGTTACGTGGAGGAAAATCCCGACCGTCCGGCCTTTGCCGAGCTGGACAGCCGGCAACGACAGGAGCTAATAGCTCGAAATCCTTTGTACGGACGAATTATTTGCCGTTGCGAAACAGTAAGTGAGGGTGAAATTGTCGCCGCTATCCATTCGCCGGTGGGGGCGCGGACGGTCGACGGGGTCAAGCGGCGGACCCGGGCAGGAATGGGTCGCTGTCAGGGGGGATTCTGTGGTCCGCGGGTGGTGGGAATCCTCGCCCGGGAACTGGGGTTGCCGCTGGATGCCATTGTCAAGGAAGGTCCTGGTTCCCAGCTGTTTTTTGCCCGGCAAACCCTCAGGGGAGGCGAAAGCCATGAATGATTTTTACGACGTGGTCGTGATCGGCGGCGGTCCGGCCGGTCTGGCGGCAGCGCTCAGCGCCCGCCGGCACGGAGCTGGACGGGTGCTGATCGTTGAGCGGGATCGCGAGCTGGGCGGGATTCTCCAGCAATGCATCCACGTCGGGTTTGGCCTGCACCGGTTTCGGGAGGAACTGACCGGGCCCGGTTATGCCAACCGTTATCTGCGGATGTTGGCTGATACTACAGGAATCGAAACCATGATCGACACGATGGTGATATCGCTGACCGCCGACCGCCAGGTCACCGTGGTGGGTCCGGCGGTTGGACTGAGAACGGTTCGCGGCGGGGCGGTTGTACTAGCGATGGGATGCCGGGAACGTACCAGGGGGGCCATTCGCATCCCCGGCTCGCGGCCGGCCGGAGTGTTTACCGCCGGGGCTGCCCAGCGGATGGTAAATATGGAGGGCTATCTTCCCGGACGGGAAGTGGTGATTCTCGGGTCGGGGGATATCGGCCTGATTATGGCGCGCCGGCTGACGCTGGAGGGCTGCCGGGTGCCGGCGGTGCTGGAAATCATGCCGGTGTCCAACGGGCTGACCCGCAATATCGTCCAGTGTCTTGATGATTTTGGCATACCTCTCTACCTGTCGCACACGGTAGTGGCCATCCGCGGACAGGATCGGGTGACCGGGGTTACGGTGGCCAGGGTGGATGATGCTCTCCGACCGGTTGCCGGCAGTCAGTTCGACCTGGCCTGCGATTGCCTGCTGCTGTCGGTAGGACTAATCCCTGAGGTGGAACTGGCCAGAGAGGTAAATCTGACACTGGATGGGCGGACCAGCGGGCCGGTGGTGGACAACCGGCGGCAGACGTCGCTGCCCGGGTTTTTTGCCGCCGGTAATGTGGTGCACGTTCACGATCTGGTTGATTTTGTCTCGGAAGAGGGTGAAATAGCCGGACGGTGGGCGGCAGTGTTTGCTGCCGGCGGGATGGGCGGTGAAGCCCGGTCAGCCGACGTGCTGCCGGGGGAAAAGGTGCGCAGCGTGGTGCCGCAGAAATATGTCGGGGATGGTGATCATACCGGTCAATGCCGGTTTTACCTCCGGGTCAGCCAGCCGCTCGGCAGGTGCCGGGTGACGATAAGTGACCGGACCGGCCGGCGGCTGGCGAGCAAGCGGCTGCCAGTGGCCAAGCCCAGCGAAATGATCGAGATCGACGTGCAACACTCGGCAATTGAGATTGAAAAGGGGCCGCTGACCGTGGCGGCCGAGGGAGTTTAGCCCGCCGGATTTATGGAAGTCAGGAGGTGTGACGTGGACCGGCAACACAAAATAACTTGCGTGGTATGCCCGCGCAGCTGTGTTGGGACGATTGCGGCCGACGGGGATGGGATAAAATCGGTAAGCGGGTTTCTGTGCAAGCGGGGCGAGGAATACGGCCGGGCCGAGGTGACCAGTCCCACCCGGATGCTGACCACCACTGTCCGGATCAACCGGGCAATCTTGCCTTTGTTGCCGGTGGTATCATCCCGGCCGCTGCCTAGGGACATGCTGCTGACCTGTGCCCGTCATTTGGCGGCGGTCAGGGTTGAGGCGCCGGTGCGGGAAGGGGATGTTATTGTCAAAAACATTCTCGGCCTGGGGGTGGATATTGTGGCGGCCCGGGACATGACCGTATACGAAGGGGCGCGGTTCGACTGACGGATTGGCACTGACTGCGGGTGCGGCGGGGAATGGTGGGCGGGATTCTGCAAATGTTACACAGCGGCGCAGTGTGAAATTTTCCGGGCGTTCAGACGGCCGGCCGGCTGTCGGTGCCGGTGTGGCAGTGGTCCAAAATAAACCGGGGAGGGACGACAATGAATTTAGGCAAGATGCTCTTCATCGCCGTGGCTGCAGCAATTTTGTCCGTGGCCGGCACGGCGCTGGCGGCTGGTGGCGACCAGCCGTCCAACCAGTTTGTGGTAGGCAGCAACAGGGCAATAATTGACGGCCGCGATGTCAGCCTGACCCAGCCGGCGAAAATAATCAATGGCCGGGTTTATCTGCCGCTGCGGTATCTGCTGCAGGCAATGCAGATTGATGCCGGCGAAAACATCAAAAAATCCGGGGAAATGCTGATCATCCGCAAGGACGGCATCAGCGTGATCCTGGCAGTGCCGCGGACCGACAAGGAGAATGGCGGGATGTATAACACCGTCTGGGTGGGATTCCGTTCGGCTGAACAGGAACAGCCTATTGCCCAGGTGCCAGCGGCCGGTGACTATCTTCAGGCGTACGTTCAGGTCCGGCCCCTGGCCCAGGCATTTGACTATGATCTGGCGTACAGTGCCGAAACAAAAGCCATAACTTTGTTGCCCGGCAAGCCACTGGTCGACGATGACCTGATGGTCAGCGGGCTGCTGGTGGGCCGGGACAATCTCGACGATATGATCAAAAAGTTTGGCCAGCCGCAGTCGCTGACTCCGGCAACCGACCGGTATGACGACCGGGTGGCGGTTTACCCCGGACTGCGGGCCACCCTTCAGTACAGCAGGGAACGAAACTGTTATCTGGTGGCCAGAGCGGAAATAACTTCGGACAGCTACTGGACAGCTCGCAGTCTCAGGGTAGGTGATGACTTCTCCCGGATGGTCGGTCTGTACGGGTCTGGCTATTACAAAACCGATCAGCGGCCGGACTGGTTCAACTACTGGCGGCTGTCCGACTACTGGCGGAGCGAGGGGGTTGAGGTGCAGATCAAAAATGAACGGGTGGTGGCTATTTGCGTCACCGCCTGTAATAAAGGTCCCCAGCCGGGCAGCTGACGGAGGTTCCGAGTGTTCAGGTGGATGTTTATACTGGCGATAGCCGGGCTGACCACGGCTGTATCCCTGTTGGCCACAACCGGTGGGGAAGAGGGCAAGGCACAGAGTCTGGCCCCAACTGACATCTACACGGTAATGGCCGATCAGCCCCCGGGTGGGTCGCTGATCAGGGGTCAGACCAGTCCGGCCATGCTAAATGCCGGTTACTGGCTTAAGGAGGTTGCCAATCCGGAAAAAGTTTTGCTGACAGGTGAGCAGATTGCCAGACTGAACCGCCGCCTGGCTGCCGACGCTGACCTGGACTGTCATAATCTGCTGGAACAACCGCAGCAATTCCAGGTGGGGTTCATCCGCCGGCAAATCACTGGCTGTGCCGATCAGGGGAACGGGCTTACTGACAGCAGCGGACGGCCTATTACCCGGCAGGAAATCGACAGCTTACTAGCCGGCTGCCTGCCGGAAGGGGAGAAGGTGTCGGCGAACTATGGCTTTACTGTCGCCAGCAGTGATCTGCGGGCACTTCCCAGTGACCGGAAAGCGATCAGAGGCAATCCCCGGCTTGATCGCTGGCAGCTTACCCATCTCGATCCGGGACAGCCGCTGATCGTGCTAGCTGCCAGCGTTGACGGGAAATGGCTGTTTGTGATGTCGGATAATTACTGCGGCTGGCTGCCGGCTGCCAACGTCGGCCTTACTGACCGCACTACCTGGCGCAATATAATAAATGGCCGGCAGTTTCTGGTGGTCACGGCCCCCCGGCTGAAAATGCAGAACGGAAACGGGCGGCTCCTGACCTGGCAGATGGGGGCGAAAATTATGCTCAGGAACACAGAAGACGGCGATTATGTGGTCAAAATACCGGCCCGCGACAGCGACGGGCGGCTGTACTGGCAATACGGGCGTATATCCCGGACCAGCGATCTGGTGTCCAGCAGCTATCTGCCCTACACCCGGGCTAACCAGCTGAAGCAGGCCTTCCGTTATCTGGGCTATCCTTACGGCTGGGGGGGACAGCTGGACAGTGTTGACTGTTCGGCGCTGGTTTTAAACGTTTACCGGGCATTTGGCATATTTTTGCCCCGGGATGCCGACCGCCAGGAGGAAGCGGTGGCGAAAGGGATTATCCGGGCGGTGAGCTGGGACAGTGCTCTGCCCGGGGATTTGCTTTATATGAACAAGGGACACGCGATGATCTACCTTGGCAAAAGTGCCGGCCGGCCGTTCGCCATCCACTCGGCCACGTCGTATGGTAGCTCGGTGGCGGCCGAAGGTCAGGTTGAAGCCTGGCAGGTGGTGGTGAGCGATCTCGGAATCACCAATTCGGCCGGGACTACTTACCGGCAGGCGGTGACCGCCATCGGCCGGATCTGATTGTCGACCGGACCAGTGAGGGGAGAGATGTAATGAAGGCGATGGACGAAACCGGCCAGACCGGACTAATAGCGGTGCAATGCGGCGCATGCTCAGTCTGAGATGAATGGAGGATAGCAATGAATAAACCCAAGGGATTTGCCAGAACTCTGTTTTCCTACGCCTGCGGGGCGTTTGGCCATGACGTTTTTTACGCAGCCCTGTCTTCCTACCTGATAATGTTCATTACCTCGCAGCTGTTCAATCCCGGTCAGGGAACAATCAGTGAATCCACCAGTGAAAAGATGATTGCAATCGTCACAACCGCCCTGTTTGTGCTGCGGTTTGTCGAGCTGATAATCGATCCGATGATCGGCGGGGTAATCGACAACACCCGCAGCCGGATTGGCAAGTTTAAGCCGTGGATTTTGTTCGGCGGCGTAATCGGCTCGATATGTATCGTCGCCCTGTTCACCGATCTGGGGGGCCTGTCAACCGCCAACCCGATGATGTATGTGGTTATGTTCATCGTCATTTTTGCTGTGCTCGATGTGGTGTACTCGTTCAAGGATATTGCCTTCTGGGGAATGATTCCGGCTCTGGCCACCGACAGCAGCCAACGGGAATCGGTGGGAGTATTTGCCAGGATTGCTTCAACCCTGGGGGCGGCGGCAGTTACGGTATCGGTGGTGCCGATAGTCAGGTATTTTTCTGCCGGGCATACCCAGTCCGGCAATGCAATCGGCGATAAGCAAGGGTGGCTGGTGTTTGCCGTGTTGGTGGCGGTGGTTTCACTGGCCGGGGGACTCATAACTGTGTTTGGTGCCCGTGAACAGCAGTCGGCGCTGCGCAAGCCGGCGGAAAAAACCAGCATTTTGCAGGTGTTCAGGGCGATCGGTCGCAACGATCAGCTGATGTGGCTGGCGGTTTCTTACGGTCTGTTTGCCCTGGGCTACGTGCTGTGCTCGTCGTTTTTGCTTTACTACTTCACCTACATATACGGCGTGCCGGAGGACTTTGCCATCATCGGCACGATTAATCTGGTGCTGGGATTTGTAGCTGTGGCGCTGTTCCCGCCGCTGAGCCGGCTGGCTGGTGGGCGGAAGCGCCTGTTCCTACTGGGAGTTGCGGTGATGATCGCCGGGCTGGCGGTTTTTGCCGCAGCCGGCCAGAGCCTGCCGCTGATCCTGACCGGCTACATCATGTTCTTTTTCCCTTACCCGATTATGTTTGTCTGCGTGTTGCTGATGCTGACCGACAGCGTTGAGTATGGCCAGCTCAAAACCGGCACCCGGTCAGAGGGGGTCACGCTGTGCGTACGGCCGCTGCTTGACAAGATGGCCGGGGCCATATCCAACGGGGTGGTGGGTTTTACCGCCATCTGGGTGGGAATGACCAACAACGCCACTGTTCAGACGGTGGCGGCCGGAGCCGGCAATGTATTTAAATTCAAACTGATTATGTTCGGGCTGCCGGCGATCATGTTCGTGCTGTCGATTGTCATTTGCCTTAGACAAGTCAGGCTGACCGAGGAATTTCACAGACAGGTGGTGGATAAACTGTGTGACAAACTTGGGATCAGCCGTCAGGACCTGACCGGTTGACGCCGGAGGATGTCAGGCATGAAAATTTACCAGTTATCCGGCCGGCACTCCAGTCTGGTCCTGGCGGCTGGCGGCGGGCAGTGGCCGCAGTTCGTTCACTGGGGCTGCCGGACTGATTTAAGTGGGGAGGACCGGGACAGCCTGGCCGGATTGCTCGCTTTGCCGGTGCCGCAGGCCTTCCTTGACGAAGTTTACCCGCCCGGCCTGTGTCCGCTGTGGGGAAATGGCGGGTTTTCGGCCAATGCCCTGCGCGGCGGTGACGAGCGGCAGTGGGCGCCGCAGTTTGTGGTGGCAGAAGGGGTAGAGTCTTCCGGCCGGCTACGGTTTGACGGCCAGGATGAGGTGGCTGGCCTTGAGCTGACATTCAGTCTGGAGATGACTGAATGGGACGTGTTGGTCGTCCGGGCTGTTCTGACCAATATCGGTTCCCGGCCGTACCGGCTGGAGGAGCTGGCCCTCAGTCTGGTGGTTCCGGCCACGGCTGATGAGATTATCAGGTTCCATGGCCGCTGGATTCGCGAGTTTGCCCAGCAGCGGGCTGCAGTAACCCGTCAGGGGGCCTGGGCTGAAAACTGGAAGGGACGGACATCTCACGACAACCCGCCGCTGCTGCTCGTCGGCCGGCGGGGATTCAGCTTCGAACAGGGGGAGGTTTATGGTTTCCATCTCGGCTGGAGCGGCAACCACGGTTACCGTCTGCAGGTGGTCGAGGATGGGCGCCGGCTGGTGCAGTTTGCCGAAAAACTGTTTCCCGGCGAGGTGGTACTGGCTCCCGGCGAAAGCTACACCACCCCCTTTCTCTACGCCAGCTACACCGGTTGTGGTCTGAACGGACTTAGTGCCAATTTTCACTCCTTTATCCGCGACAGCGGCCGGTTCGCCCGTCCGCCCGGCAATTTTCGGCCAATCCACATCAATACCTGGGAAGCCATGTATTTTCAGCATGACCAGACCATGCTGGAACGGCTGGTTGAGCGGGCGGCCCGGCTGGGCATCGAACGGTTCGTACTGGACGACGGCTGGTTCAGCGGTAGGGACCACGAACGGGCCGGGTTGGGCGACTGGTTCGTCGACGGGAAGAAATACCCGCGGGGGCTGGGACCGCTGATCGAAAAGGTCCGAGCAGCCGGAATGCAGTTTGGACTATGGTTCGAACCGGAAATGGTCAACCCGGACTCGCGGCTGTTCCGCGATCACCCCGACTGGATTCTGGCTGTAGATGGATACAGGCAAATTCTAGGGCGCTGGCAGTACGCCCTCAATCTGGGTCATCCTCCGGTCTACGCCTACGTGAAGGACCGGCTTTACGATCTTTTAAGCCGCTACCCGATTGATTACATAAAATGGGATATGAACCGCGACCTGGTCCAGCCTGGCGATAAGACCGGCCGACCGGCGGTTCACCGACAGGTGGAATGCCTGTACCGGCTACTGGCGGAAATAAGAAGTGATTTCCCGTCGGTCGAGATCGAAAGCTGCGCGTCGGGCGGAGGTCGGATCGATCTGGGAATTTTACGTTACGCCAGCCGGGTATGGACGTCAGACTGCAACGATCCGCTGGAGAGGCAAGCCATACAGTCCGGGTTTTCGCTGTTTTTCCCACTGGAAATGATGGGCTCGCATTTTGGACCGCAACAAAGTCACACTACCGGCCGTCAGTTCGACCTTGAATTCAGGATCTTTACCGCGTTTTTCGCCAACCTCGGCTTTGAGCAGAACCTGCTCGAGTTAAGTGAAGAGGAATGCGAGCGGTTGAGCGGCTATATAGCCATGTATAAGCGGTTTCGTCCGCTCATTCACCGAGGGAGGTTGTGGCGGGGGGACACCGCCGACCCCGGTCAGCAGATCTGGGCGGTGACCAGTGAAGACCGCTGTCAGGCCTTAGTAGCGGTTGTACAGACCGGTTTGCCGGACAACATGCTGCCCGGACGGCTGCAGCTCCGGTTTTGCCGGCCGGGCATCCGTTATCAGGTTGAATGGCTCAACCGCCATCCCCCTCAGCCTAATCTGATGAAACAGGATGTGGCGATCAGCCGGCGGCAGCTCACGGTAAGCGGCAGGGTTCTGGCAACGATCGGCTTGCAACTGCCGGTGGTTCATCCCCAGACCATTATGCTGTTCAACATCGAGCGGCACTAATT
>JAOAFP010000176.1 GCA_026416215.1 Negativicutes bacterium
GAATAGTTGGGTAAAACAGTCTGGTCCAGGGGACTTATGGTATGAAAATACACTATGTTGACCGACAGATCCTGCAAACCGCTGACTACATGCTGCAAAACCGGACCGGCGGTGAAAACGGTCACCTCCGAACCGCAGTCCCTGACTACCGTTCCCTTGTACGGTTCAACTGTCAGCAGCAGCTGGTGCGGATAGTCCGACAGGCGGAAATAAGTACACCTTCCGTTGTCGTAGTGATGCCGCAGCAGGAAGTCAACCTCGCGATCCGAGCCGGGCTGCAGTACCTCCACACCCGGCAGCAGACGGAGAATTTCCATATCGTTGTAGCAGTTGTGGGTGGCTCCATCATAGGCATAATCAACCGTAGCCCCGCAGGATACGATATTGATCGGGGCCTGGTTATAACAAACGTCAAGCTTGATTTGCTCGTAACACCTCTCGGTAATAAAAGGGGCAATTGAGTGAACGAAAGGAATAAACCCCTGCAGGGATACGCCAGCTGCTATACTGACCACCGCTCCCTCGCAAATGCCCAGGTTATAGAAACGCTCGGGGTATTTCTGCCGAAAGCTGTCGAACAGGTAAACGCTCAAATCGGCTAAGAGCAGGACAATCCGCTCGTCCCCAGCCAGACTATTCAAAGTATCCCTAAACTGTCTGCGCATTCAGCTCACCCAAAAGCATTTCCAAATCTTCCCCCGTCGGCACTTTGCCGTGCCATTCGTAGGGGGCGGCGACCATAGTCGGACTGCCGTAACCTTTTACCGTACCGGCAATTATGGCCCGCGGTTTCCCGGGCACGGGTGCTGCTGCCAGGGCTTCCCTTATCTTTCGCCGGTCGTGTCCGTCAATCTCACAGACCGCGAGACCCATTTCCCGCATGATTCCGGCGGGATTTTTGATCTGCAGCCCGCGGAAATGGGAGTGGTTGTTGTCATAGATTACGGTCAGATTGTCCAGCCGCTGGTCAACTGCCACCATCAGACCCTCCCAGATCGAACCCTCGTTGGCCTCGCCGTCGCCGATAAGGGTGTAAACCCGCCGCAGGTTCTGCCTTCTGATCTTCAGGGCCAGAGCCATGCCCACCGCCGCCGGCAAGCCGTGCCCCAGTGAGCCGGTGGAAAACTCTACCCCCGGGACCTTGGTTCGGTCGGGATGACAGCCAAACCGCGAGCCGAAACGGGAATAAGTTTGCAGCAGCTCGTCGTGGGAAAAAAAGCCCCGATCGGCCAGAACAACATACAGAGCCATCGCTGCGTGCCCCTTGCTGAGAATGAACAGGTCGCGCTCCGGGTGGGAAGGAAAACTGGGGTTGCACTTCATCTGCCCGTATAGTTCGTCAAGCAACTCCACCACCGAGAAGCAGCTGGCCAGGTGCCCGCGCTGGCTTTTGTAAGCCAGGTTTACGATCTGCCGCCTGAGATTAACCGATCTTTCATTCATTCCATCACCACATACGACAGCCGGGCAGCAAACGGGAACCGCCGAATCCTTAGCTTTGCCAGATCAAAAACCTCCCGCAGGGCAACTGTTTCCCCGGGGAAAATGTCGTCACACAGTTCATCGAACACCAGCACGCTGCCCCGTCCGATTCGTTCCCTGACCGCAGCCAGGGCTTCCCTGGTCGGCTTGTAGATGTCGAGATCAAAAATCGCCAGGGATACAATGGTTTCCGGATGTTGATCAAAATAGCGCCTGACCGTCTCACACACATCCCCTTCCACCAGTTCGAACCGGCGAATGTGCCCGATTGGGTTCATCTGCTCCTGCAGGGTAAGCACCTCGCGCAAAAAATCGCTGTAACCGGGAGTTACAGCGTACGAACCGTCAGTGCAGCCGCACTTATGCCCGTCTTCGTCCGACAGGCCGCAAAACCCGCTGAAGGTGTCAAAACCGATAATCCGCCGGTGCCGGTTGAACGGTTCGTATATCGCCCGCAGGGCTGCCAGGACCGACAAAGTCTGCCCCCACCTCACACCAAACTCGATGATTACGCCGTGCAGGCCGACAATTTTCCGGTAAATCTCATTGAAGAACAAGATCCGGGCCAAATTTTTTGCGGTCAGAAACAACCCGCTGTTGTGGATTTTTTCCCCGTCCGGCACCGGACTGCGGCTGGCCAGCTCGGCAAACCGGGCAAAGCAGGCCTTTTCATCGCTGCTGGACAGCATTACCTTATTGCTGATATCCAACTTTATCTCCTCCAGCTGTGTCGGTTATCCTTCCACCAGGCCAACGTCCTTGATAAACCATCGGCCAGATCAACCCGGGGTTGCCAGCCGTATTTGCCGCCAATCCGGCGGCAGTCCAGCACCCGGTAATCGATCGTCGCCGGCCGGTCGCGGTTGTAACGGACAACCACCCCGTCTTTACCGGCCAGCCTGAGCAACAACCCGACGACCTGTCCCACCCGGACAGGAATGCCGCCGCCCAGATTAAAGACTTCACAACCCACAAAACCGGCGGACAACAGTTCCACTATCGCCGCCGCCACGTCGCCGGCGTAAATCACGTCGCGCACGACATCGGGCGAACCCCATACCTCCAGTTCCTGACCGGACTCTAGTTCACAAACCCTGCGGATCAGGCCGGGAATGAAGTTCGCGTTGCCCGGGGCAAACCGGTCGCGGGGGCCGTAAACGTTAGCCAGCCGTAAAATTGCCACCCTGCTCCCGGTCTGTCGCTGCCAGTCACAGCACACCTTCTCCATATAGCGGGCCGCCC
>JAOAFP010000177.1 GCA_026416215.1 Negativicutes bacterium
ATCGAGAAGGTGCTGGCCGACAGTGAGCTGGTCAGTGCCGACCGGGTGTTGGACTGCGGTGAGTGGTATGCGGCGATGGCCGAGCTGGAAACTTATGTCCGCTGGGAACTGCGGCGACGGGTGATTGACAGCCTGCATCGCGGCGGGGTACGGCTGACGGTGTTTGGACCGGGCTGGCAGGGCAGCAGGTACGCCGGGCAGTTTGACCTGCATGAGGCAGTGGATATGGCGGAAGTGCCGGCAATTCTGCGGCGGAGCAAAATGGCTCTGAACATTTCCCCCCATATGCGCTGGGGGCTCCAGGAGCGGGTGCCTACCGCCATGCTCAACGGGGCGGTGGCAGTCAGCGACTATGGAGAATATCTGGCCGAAAATTTTGTTCCCGGGCAGGATTTGCTGGTGTATGCGTGGAATGAGATCGAGGGGCTGCCGGACATGATCCGTGAGTGCCTGGGTTCGCCGGTTAGGTGGGAAGCCATCCGCGGGGCCGGTTACGTCCGGGCCCGCGATTCTCATAACGCCGCGGCCCGGGCCGGGCAGCTGATCGAGATCAGCCAGCTGGCCAAATATTTTGCCACCCTGCGCTGAGCGGCAACCGTTGCGACCGGCAGGGAACAATACATTACTGATGGGGGGTAACATGAGAGAGATTAACTCAACCAGGTACGGTGTGCTGAAAGTGGACGAACGGTCGATCATCAACTTTGACGAGGGCATTCCCGGGTTCGACGATGAGAAGCAGTTTGCCTACTATCCGATGAAGGAGGACAGCCCGTTCGCCTACCTGCAGTCCACCCGGACCCCGGACCTGTCGTTCATCGTTATCGATCCGTTCGTGTTCTTCCCGGACTACGATTTTGAGATCAGCCAGGATGACGTTGAGCACCTGCAGTTTGGCGATGAGGACGTGCCTTTTGTCTGCAATATTGTCACCATTACCGACGGACTGGAAAGCATGACCGCTAACCTGCTGGCGCCGGTGGTGGTGAACTGGCGGCTGCAGCGGGCTAGGCAGGTGATTCTCGAGGGTCAGCGCTATCATACCCGGCACGCGGTTTTCCCCAACGGGGTGCCCAAATTCAGGAAGGAAGAGAAATAAACGATAACGTTTGAGGAGGTTGCCATGATAGTCAACAGTACGAGATTCGGCGAGATCGATGTCCCTGATGAGCTGATCATCGAATTTGAGCAGGGCCTGCCAGGATTTGAGGGCGAGCGCAAATTTGCCTATTTACCCCAGGGTGACAGCCCGTTCGCTTACCTTCAGTCCAGTCAGAATCCTGACCTCACCTTTGTGGCAGTAAACCCGTTCGCCTTTTACCGCGATTACGGCTTTGAAGTTGATCAGGCCACGGTCGAGGCGCTGGGACTGGGTGATGGCAAATGCCCGCTGGTTATGAACATAGTCACCGTCCCGCCGCAGGGGGTGGAGCACATGACGGTCAACCTGGTGGCCCCGCTGCTGATCAATGTTGAAAACAAAAAGGCCGTTCAGCTGGTCCTGCCCAACAGCGCCTACGACATGAAAAAACGGCTGTTTCCCAGCGGTCTGCCCAAGTGGGCCGGGTTAAGGAAAGACAAATAGAAGATGCTGGTACTGACAAGGAGAATCGGCGAAAAGATAATGGTGGGCGATGACATCGTCCTCATGGTGGCCGATATACGCGGTGACAGCGTGCGGCTGGCGATCAGGGCCCCCCAGAGCGTCAAGATTTTCCGCGGCGAAATTTACGAGAATATTGCCCGGGAAAACCAGCTGGCCCGGGAGAACCGGCTGGAAGGGCCGGTTCTGGAAGGAACGCTGGAAATAAGGCGCAATCGCGAGCAAACACAAGATAGCAGCCGTCAATAGCTGATTTATACCGGCAAACCGGCTGATGCGGCGGTTAATTTTTTGCCGCCAGCTTCGTAAACAGTTGGTGAGGAACCGGAAACGGCGGTTCCGGACAAGGGCGATAAAAATTCAGGGAGGATGATGAGCGTGAGAATCAACCACAACATCACGGCAATGAACACTTACGGGGCGCTGAGCTTCAACCAGGCGGCCGCTTCCCAGTCGATCGACAAGCTGTCGTCCGGGCTCAGGATCAACAAGGCGGCCGACGACGCCGCCGGCCTCGGCATCTCGGAGGGGATGCGGGCCCAGATCCGCGGTCTGCAACAGGCCAGCCGCAACGCCCAGGATGCGGTGTCGATGGTCCAGACGGCTGAGGGCGGACTGGCCACCATTCAGCAGACCCTGCAGCGGATGCGGGAGCTGGCCGTCCAGTCGGCCAACGGCACCTACACCGCCACCGACCGCAGCAATATCGAGACTGAGTTTCTCCAGCTGCAGGCCGAGATCGACCAGATTGCTACCAGCACCCAGTTCAACAACCAGAACCTGATTAACGGCAGTCTGGCCGCCGGCGTGACCTTCCAGATCGGTGCCAACAACGGTGCTAATTTCCAGCTGGTGGTCAGCATTGCCAATGCGGCCACATCGGCCCTCGGCGTATCAACCGATGTACAGGTGTACAGTCAATCGGGGGCGATGAATGCGATCAGCAGCGTCAACGCCGCGATCAACACCATATCCCAGCAGCGGGCCAATATTGGCGCCGTCCAGAACCGCCTAGAGTATGCCATTGAGAACCTGAGCGTGTCCGACGTCAACACCACCGCCGCCGAGAGCCGGATCCGCGACGTC
>JAOAFP010000178.1 GCA_026416215.1 Negativicutes bacterium
CAGGTACTGGCCGGCAGTAATATTAAGCTTGCCGCCCAGAATGTTTTCTGGCAGGAACAGGGGGCGTATACTGGCGAAGTTTCCCCGGTTATGCTTGGGGAAGTTGGCTGTGAATACGTGATTATCGGCCATTCTGAGCGCCGGCAGTACTTCGGTGAAACCGACGAAACGGTCAGCCGGCGGATCAGGGCGGCACTAAAGGCCGATCTCAAGCCGATAGTCTGTGTTGGCGAGACCTTGGCCGAGCGGGAGGCCAATCAAACCGAAGAGGTGATAGAACGGCAAATCAGGGGAGGTCTGGCCGGTCTGTCCGAAGGGGATATGGGGGCAATAGTCATCGCTTACGAACCGGTGTGGGCGATTGGCACCGGCCGGACGGCGTCGTCAGACGATGCCAACGCGGTCTGCCGGTTCTGCCGGCAACTGATCAGCCAGCTGTTTTCACCAGCCTGTGCCCAGGCGGTCCGCATTCAGTACGGAGGCAGCGTCAAGCCGGACAATGCCGCCGAACTGATGGCGATGAGCGATATTGATGGGGCGTTGGTCGGGGGAGCCAGCCTGGACGTCGACGGGTTTACCAAAATAATTCAGTGCCGGTAATCTGCGGAATCAAGCCGTAAGCGAGAAACAGGAGGAAGGACCGATAAACGGTATGGGACAAAAACTTAAAAGCCCGGTGGCCTTGATCATAATGGACGGAATTGGTATCGGCCGTCCGGATGATCCGTTCAACGCCGTGGCCCGGCAGGGAATGCCGGAACTGGACAGGCTACGGGCCGCCTATCCCCATGGGCAGCTTAATGCCTCAGGGGAGGCGGTTGGTCTGCCGGATGGACAGATGGGGAATTCGGAGGTAGGTCATCTTAACATCGGGGCAGGCCGGGTCGTTTACCAGGAGCTGACCAGGATCAGCAAATCAATTCGCGACGGGGACTTTTTTTCCAATCAGACGCTGATCGAGGCGATGCAGAACAGCCGGCAGAACGGGACCGGGGCGGTTCATCTTATGGGCCTGGTGTCAGACGGTGGGGTTCACAGTCATCTTGAGCACATTTATGCTCTGGTCGAGCTGGCCAGACAGCAGGGAATAAGCGAACTATACGTCCATGCCTTTCTTGACGGCCGCGACGTGCCGCCCCGCAGCGCCCTGTCCTACCTTGACAGTCTGGAAGCAAGACTGAGGGAAACCGGTCTGGGGCGGATCGCCAGCGTGTCAGGACGCTATTACGCCATGGATCGTGACAAACGCTGGGAGCGGGTGGAGAAAGCCTACGCAATGCTGGTTTACCGTGAAGGTGAGCACGCCGGCACGGCGGCTGAGGCGGTGAAGAAGGCATATGCTCGCGGAGAGAATGATGAATTCGTTCTGCCTACTGTAGTGGATTCGGCTGGCAGCAATGCGGCGCTCAAGGCCGGTGATGCTGTGATATTTTTTAATTTCCGGCCGGATCGGGCCCGGGAAATGACCTGGGCTCTGACCAAGGAAGAATTTGACGGTTTCCGGCGGCGTAAGGGATTCTTTCCGCTGTGTTACGTTTGTATGACCAAATACGATGAAACGATGGATTTGCCTATTGCCTACAAGCCGGAGGGTCTGACCAATATCCTGTCGGAAGTTCTGAGTATTAACGGCTTCCGACAGCTGAGAATTGCTGAGACGGAAAAGTATGCACACGTGACCTTCTTCTTCAACGGTGGCGTGGAGAAGGCCTACGACGGTGAGGATCGGATACTGATTCCCTCGCCGAAGGTTGCCACATACGACCTGCAACCGAAGATGAGTGCGCCGGAGGTTACTGAACGGGTGCTGTCCGAAATAGCTGCTGACCGGTACGACGTGATCATTATGAACTATGCCAACGGCGACATGGTGGGCCATACCGGGGTTTATGAGGCAGCCAGGGTGGCGGTGGCCACGGTTGATCACTGTGTTGGCAGGGTGGCTTCAGCCATTCTGGCCAAAGGAGGTGAGGTAATAATTACTGCCGACCATGGCAACTGCGATGAAATGCGCGACCCGCAGACCAATCAGCCTCACACTGCTCATACCACCAATCCGGTACCGGTGATTCTGGCGTCGGAACGGTTCAGGTCAGCAAAGCTAAGGACCGGGGGGATTCTGGCCGACCTGGCCCCGACAATTCTGCAGCTGATCGGTGTCCCCCAGCCCCCGCAGATGACCGGCAGAAGCCTGATTGAACAGAGCTGAGCGGCCAGTCCGCAGTTTATCATTGACAGTTAAAATAAGGGGAGGAAGAGAAAATGACAGTAATTTCCGATATCTATGCCCGGCAGATAATGGATTCGCGTGGCAACCCCACCGTCGAGGTGGATGTAGTGCTGGATAATGGGATCATGGGGCGGGCGGCTGTGCCGTCAGGAGCTTCGACCGGCGCACATGAGGCCGTGGAGCTTCGCGATGGTGACAAAGGCAGCTACATGGGCAAAGGTGTGCAGAAGGCGGTGGAAAATGTAAATACCATCATTGCCCCTGAACTGGTGGGAATGGATGCCCTTGATCAGGTAGCGATCGACAAGATGATGATCGAACTGGATGGCACTCCGAACAAGGCCCGGCTGGGAGCCAATGCCATTCTGGCGGTATCGCTGGCGGTGGCCAAGGCGGCGGCTGAGTCGCTGGGCATGCCATTGTACCAGTACATTGGCGGGGTGAATGCCAAA
>JAOAFP010000179.1:0-248 GCA_026416215.1 Negativicutes bacterium
GCTATGAACAAAGTCATCCTGATTGGAAACCTGACCCATGATCCGGAGGTGCGCTACACCCAGACCGGCAAACCGGTGGCTACATTCAACATTGCCGTGAACCGGTTCGTGCCGAACAGCCAGACTGGTCAGCGCGAGCAAGCCGTCGATTTTGTGCCGATTGTTACCTGGGAAAGACTGGCTGAAACCTGTGGCAATAATTTGGTCAAGGGCCGGCGGATACTGGTGGAGGGGCGGCTGCAGATCCG
>JAOAFP010000179.1:258-2642 GCA_026416215.1 Negativicutes bacterium
GTGTAAGATATGCGGCCGTTTATCGCAGTCCCTCCCGCTATTTGCCGGCCGGCGATCGTTGTTTCCGAGGGCCAAAAACGCAAAGTGGCGGAAGTGGTTGCCCAGAACATTGAGTTTCTTGACAGCAAGGCGAGAGCTGCCGGCGACGCCGCCCAGCCCGCTGCCGGGTCGGCTGCGGCCGGGGGGAAAGACGGTTCGGTTTTTGCCTCAATGGGCGATGACGACGACATTCCGTTCTGAATTGATCCGGGCGGGGCAGGATGCCCGGGGGACTGGTTTACCGGCAACCGGTGGCAGCATAATAATTGAGAACTGAAACTGATTATTTTTTCAGATAACGGGGAGGGATATAATTGGCTTTTACGGCAAGACGGGAGAGAAGCGGTGGTCCGCGCCGCCCGCGGCGCAAGGTCTGCGCCTTTTGTGTGGACAAAGTCGACAAGGTAGATTATAAGGATGCGGTGAAATTGCGCCGTTTCATAACCGAGCGGGGGAAAATCCTGCCAAGGCGGATATCCGGCACCTGTGCCCTGCATCAGCGTCAGGTCACTACGGCAATCAAGCGGGCTCGCAACATTGCCTTGCTGCCGTTTACCGCCGAATAAGAGAAATGATTTCGGTGTAACAGGTGTTGTAGCTGCTGACAGCCTGGCAGATGGAAAAGTCCCCGCCGCAAGCAAGCACGGCGGGGACTTTTGTCGTTTATTCTGTTATTTGAAGTAGTAGGCAGTGGTGGCAAAATAAATGACAAATGCTGCGCAGATAACCGCAGTCAGCGGGTGAACCGCCCGCCATTTGCCGCGGATCAGCTTGAAAATCGGCCAGGCGATAAATCCGATGCCGATACCGGTGGCAATGCTGTAGGACAAAGGCATGAACAGCATAGTCAGGAAGGCTGGTATTGATTCCTCCGGGTCGGACCATTCGATATTCCGGAGGTTGCTCATCATGTAAAAACCCACTATGATCAGGGTCGGGGCCGTTATTGACGGAACCATTGCCAGCATTTCGATTACCGGTATGACAGCTAGCGTCGAAAGAAACAGTAGGGCGGTAACGATCGCCGTAAGGCCGGTTCGGCCGCCGGAAGCCACCCCGGATATCGATTCGGCATAGGCCGATGTGGGAGTAGTTCCCAGCAGGGCCGCCAGAATCATGCCGATGGAGTCGGCCATAAATGCACCCCGGACCCTCTGCAGCCTACCGTTTTTCACCAAGCCGGCAGCTTCGCCGACCGCCAGCAGCATGCCGGTGGTGTCGAACAAAATCATCAGAAGAATGGTGAAAACAGCGATCAACAGGCCGATATTGCCGAATACTGCCACAATATCCAGCTGTCCGGCCACCCGGTCAAGTCCGTGGGGGACGGCGAATATCCGGTCGGGGAGAACCATTGTGCCCTGTATCCAGGCGACAATAGACGTGATCAGCATACCGAAGAACAGGGAGCCACGCACCTGGTAAATAACCAGGATCAGGGATATCAGCAGGCCGAACATGGTCAACAGGGTCAGCGGATCGCTGAGGTTGCCCAGCCGGACCAGGTTGGGACCGGCAACAATCAGCTTGCCTTTCTGCAGACCGATGAATGCGATAAAAAAGCCGATGCCGGCGGTTATGGCCGCCTTGAGACTGACCGGCAGAATTTCGAAGATCTTTGACCGGAACCTGCTGAGCGAAATCATTACAAACAGGGCACCGGCGACAAATGCGGCACCGAGAGCTGATTGCCACGGCAATCCCATCCCTACAACCACGTTATAGGTGATAAAGGCGTTGGTCCCCAGTCCGCAGCCGACCAGAATCGGCAGGTTGGCAAAAAATGCCATCATCAGGGTGGCGGCGGTGGCGGCCAGCACGGTGGCGATCATAGCGCCGCTGAAGCTGATTCCGGCATCGCTCAGAACCGCGGGAATAACCACTACCGAATAAGCAGCGGTAACAAACACGGTCAGCCCGGCAATCACCTCGTTGGTCAGAGAGCTTCCGCGGGCGGATATTTTGAAGAATTTATCCATATTCAGCAATAGTCAGCAAAAATTAAGCTTTGCCGGCGTTTGGCCCTGTGTGCCGGCAATCAGCCGCGCTCCACCAGTTGGACGACAATTATGCCGGGGACGTACAGCTGGGGGGCAACGAGGTCATAATTGCCATGGCTGAAGGGAGGGCCTTCACCCGGTTCGCTGTAGTACTCAAATTTTACGCTGCTTTCATTCAGACCGACCAGCAGCTGGGTGCCACAGACGTAGGCACTGTCGTTGTCCCTGGCTTCTGTCAGCACGTCGTCGCGGTCATAGCTGCTGTAGCCGTTGGTACCGTCGGTGTACAGGGTCCGGCCAAGGTCCTTGTACGAGGGAGGGATGGGGGCGGCGGTTTCGGCGGGG
>JAOAFP010000180.1 GCA_026416215.1 Negativicutes bacterium
GGCTGAAATCAACCAGATTGCCAACACCACCCAGTTTAATAACCAGAATCTGATTGACGGTAGCCTGTCGGGTGGGGTGACCTTCCAGATCGGTGCCAACAACGGAACAAACTTCCAGCTCGTGGTGTCCATCGGTGATATGGATGCTGGCGCTCTGAGCGTGTCCACCAGCGATGTCAGTGTTGGCGGCCAGGCTAACGCTCAGTCGGCCATCACCATTGTCAACTCGGCGATTAGCTATGTTTCGCAGCAGCGGGCCAATATCGGGGCGGTGCAGAACCGCCTGGAGTACGCCATTGAGAACCTCAGCGTGTCCGATGTAAACACCACCGCTGCCGAGAGCCGGATCCGCGATGTCGACATGGCATCGGAGATGATGAACTTCACCAAATACAATATCCTCAGCCAGGCGGCCACGGCCATGATGTCGCAGGCCAACCAGCAGCCGCAGATGGTCCTGCAGCTGCTGCGCTAAGGGACGCTGGCGGCACGGATAACGGTTTGATGGCTGTTTCGTAGGGAGGGGGGTGTGCAGCACCCCCCCTTAAATTTTTAATCGTTCGGGGGAGCAATGGCAGTTATCAGGGCAATGGAAATGGTCCGGGCAAGGAACGGCTCGCCAACCGCCCGGTTGAAACTGGTGGACGGCACCAGCTATTACCTTCACAGCACATACAGTCCCGAGCGCGAGGCCGGGGACTGGCTGAAGGGGTATCAGCTCACGGACGATACCATGTATGTGGTGCTGGGGTTCGGCCTGGGCTATCACGTGGAGGCATTGTACAGGCGGCTGCCGCGCAACAGCCGGATCGTGATCATCGAGCCCAGGGAGGAGCGCAGCCTGTACGCCGGGGCGTTGCTGACCAAACGGTTCGGGTGGTGGAATGACAAGAAGATTACCGTGATTATGAGCGATAAAATCCGGGAAATTGCTTCGACAGTCAGTTCGATAATGCGCGGCGGGATCATGAATGGTTTTACGATCATGCGGCACTACCCCAGCACCATGATTGATGAGGAGTTTTACGATGAGGTTCTGGAAACCCTGACCAGGCGCACCCGTGAACTGTTCAAAATCAACAACGATTTCTATCTGTCAGCCGGGGCGGTAATCTTCGAGAACAGCTGGCAGAATCTGCCGGATATCCTGCAGACTCCCAGCCTGGAGGGTCTGCGGGGGGCGTTCAGCGGTCGTCCGGCGCTGATGGTGGCGGCCGGGCCGTCGCTTAACCAGGCCCTGCCATTTATCGAGCAGCACCGGCACAGGTTTGTGATAATCTGTGCCGGCTCGGCCGTGGCGGCACTGGCCGCCCGCGGAATCGTCCCCCATTTTGTGGTGGTGGTTGACCCTTTTCCGGTGAACGATGCCGACCTGGTCGATTTTCTTGACCGGCGGAGCTATTTGGTCTGTCCGCACTACGCGTCCCACGAACTGGTGAAAAATTCACCCAGTTCGGTTCTTTTTTACAACCTGCAGATGACAAACCCGGTTTATCATTCTTTTGGCGACAAACTGCGCGAACTGTTCCCGCCGACGGTGCTGCTGCCAGGGAATATTAGCGTGGCCAGTTCGGCACTGGCACTGGCGGTGTTTCTCGACTGCAGCCCGATCGTGCTTGCCGGGCTGAACCTGGCCTTTTCCCGCGAGTACACCGATACCTATCTGGAGAGCAACCGCCGGTGGGCGGAGCGGGCGGCCGAACTACAGAGTCAGGGCAAGAAAATGGACAAGGCCGAGCACGACGAGCTGCTGCAGTCGGAGTATCAGCACGCCAGGGGCGTGAAAGCCGGAGCCTATGTGCTTAACCAGTCGAACACCGCCTGGGCTGAGGGCTGGACGGGAGAACGGCTGGTAACCACCGTCGGTTTCCGGGACGTGATCGATTTTTTCGGGGAGTACTGCCGGCTGCTGGGTAACCAGCGGTTCGTCAACATCAGTGTCGGCGGGGCGCGGATTGGCGAAATCCTCCACCAGTCCCCGGCCGATTATTTTGCCGGACTGGGCAGTGAGGAAGGACAGCATTTATATGGCCACGGTTTTGATTTGATCGCCGAACGGCTGCGCGGGTTTCGCCCGACCGAAAGGAAAACGGTGACAAAAGCCCTGCGCAGGTTGCTGTCCGCTGCCGGGCGCGAGGAGCGGCGCTGGCAGAACTTCTGGCAGTTCAGCAAAAACCTGATCGCCGACGACAATCCCCCGGAACCGGCAATCAATGAATACCTGACCGTTTTTAACCTCACCCTGCGACGGACCCGCCGGTCGGTGGCCTTTGATCTGATCAGCAACCACCTGAAAGTAATTTCCAATCTGACCGCCTTTGCCCAGATGGGAAAGACCGACGGCATGACAAAACTACGGTTGCACATAATCAAAACCAACGAGATAATCAGGATGCTGACGGTGGCGCGTACCGGGCTGGCGGCGGCTTTGGCAGAAATGGCAAAGGGAGAGTGACGGGAGATGGCGGGCACTTTACTGAAGGATACGCTGAAACTGCTCGACGATTTTTACTGGAACTCGTTCAGGGTCCATCCCGGGCGGGCATCGCTATACATGGCGGTGCTGACTGAAAAACTCGAACAGATCGTGCCGACCATCGACCAGCAGCAGCAGGCGGCTGTCATGGAGGTACTGT
>JAOAFP010000181.1 GCA_026416215.1 Negativicutes bacterium
GCGGTCACAATATACAGGGTATCGGCGACAAACACATACCGTTCATCCACAACGTGATGAACACCGATCTGGTGGCCGGGGTGTCGGATCTCAGCACCGACTCCCTGTATCTGTTGTTCAACAAACCGGAGGGGCAGGAATTCCTCCGTCAGTATCTGGCAGTTGACGACCATACGATATACAATTTGTCGCTGATGGGTCTGTCGTCGATTTGCAACGTGCTGGCAGCGATCAAGCTGGCCAAGTATTATGACCTGGGTGATAACGATGTGGTGCTGACCGTGGCCACCGACCCGGCCTTTATGTACCGGACCGAGGGCAACAGGATCAATGCCCGTCTGTTCAACGGACAGTTTGACTACAGCGACGCGGCGGTGGTATTTGGCCGGCACCTGGCCGGGGTGGCCACCGACCACCTGGTTGAGCTTGGTTACCGCGATCGGCTGCGGATATTCAACCTCGGCTACTTTACCTGGGTGGAACAGCAGGGAGTAAGCGTGGAAGAGTTCAGCCAGCGCCGGGATCAGAGTTTTTGGCGCGACCTCAAAAAATTCGTTCCGATCTGGGACCGGCTGATCAACGAGTTTAACAGCCTCGTAATTGCTTGACGCCGGATACTGTGATAGAATTGCCTGGCAGGCAGGAAGGAGGTCCGACAATGAATTTTGTGTTTGTCTCTCCCCATTTTCCGGCTAATCAGTTCAATCTGTGCGTGGCTTTGCGCAAAAAAGGCGTAAATGTGCTGGGTATTGCCGACACCGATTTCCAGCAGCTCCGCCCGGAACTGCAGTGGGCACTGACCGATTACTACAAGGTGCCCGATATGGAGAATTACGGCGACATGCTGCGGGCGGCCGGGTTTTTTACCCACCGTCACGGTAAAATCGATCGGGTGGAGTCCAATAACGAGTACTGGCTGGAGACTGATGCCCGGCTGCGCACCGATTTTAACGTGTTTGGCATGAAGGTCGCCGAACTGAATTCGATGGTTACCAAATCGGCAATGAAGGCCAGGTTTGTGGCCGATGGGATCCCGGTGGCCAGGGGGCGGGTGGTGCACACCATCGAGGAAGCTCAGGAGCTGATCGCCGAGACCGGCTATCCGGTAGTGGCCAAACCCGACCGGGGGATGGGGGCATCCGATACCTACAAGATTCACAATAATGACGAGCTTTACGCCTTTTTCCGGAACAAGCCGGCCGTTGACTACATAATGGAAGAATTCATTAGCGGCAGTATCCTGACATTTGACGGACTGGCCGACCGCGACTGCAACCCGGAGTTTTACTCTTCCAGCCAGTACGGCGAAGGGGTTATGGAGTCGGTACTGGCAAACAACCATGTGTTTTACTATCTGAACCGTCAGGTGCCGGAAGAGCTGCTGGGATACGGGCGGCGGATGCTGAAGTCGTTTGGTGTCCGGGAAAGGTTCTTCCATTTCGAATTTTTCCGCCGTCACGATGACGGCAGGATAATCGCCCTCGAGGTTAACCTGCGGGCTCCTGGCGGCTTTACCATGGATATGTTCAATTACGCCAACGACTTCGACGTCTATGAACAATACGCCAACGTAGTCTGCGGACAGCCGCTCAGCCAGCAGCCGTCGTACAATTATTTTGTGGCCCACGTCGGCCGGAAACAGAGCAAACCGTATTTCCACAGCCACGATGAAATAATGGCAAAGTATGCACCGCTGATCGTTTCCTACCAGCGACTGGATCCGGTTATTGCCAGGGCGATGGGCGACGATGTCTATCTGGTTCGCACCCCCGATTTTGATGAACTAAAAGAAGTGGTTAACTTCATCCTCTGGTTGCATTAGGCTGCTGAGGTGATGCGGCCGGAGACGGGCCGGGCATCTGACCGTGCTCACTGACTGATTTAGGAGGACCGAGATTATGAACGTAGTAATGATGTCACCCCATTTTCCGACCAATTTCATCAATTTCAGCGTTCAGCTGCGACAGGTGGGGGCTACTGTGCTGGGGATCGCCGATGCTCCCTACGATATGCTGGACGGCCGGCTGCGTGACGCTCTGACCGAGTATTACCGGGTGAGCGATATGCACAACTATGATGAACTGGTGCGGGCACTGGGGTATTTTACCCACAGGTACGGCAAAATAGACCGGCTGGAATCGCACAACGAGTACTGGCTGGAAACCGATGCCCGGCTGCGTACCGACTTTAATATCTTTGGTGTGAAAACCGACTGGCTGGACAATATAAAGTGCAAGTCGCTGATGAAAAAGCTCTACCAGGAGGCTGGGGTGCCGGTGGCGCGCGGCCGGGTGATTTATAGCCGTGACGAAGCCTACGGTTTCCTGGCTGAAGTCGGCTATCCGGTGGTGGTTAAGCCCGACAGCGGCGTAGGGGCGGCCCGCACCTACAAACTGGCCTCTGATGCCGACTTTGAGGAATTCTGGGCGGAAAAACCGGAAGAAGTCGACTATATCATGGAGGAATTTGTCGAGGGGGATATCGTGTCGTTTGACGGCCTTACAGACCGTCATGGCAACGTTGTATTTTTCGCCTCCAACGAATTCAGCCAGGGAGTAATGGACACTGTCAACAAAGATCTGGATATATACTACATTACCCAGCGTCAGATCAGCCCC
>JAOAFP010000182.1 GCA_026416215.1 Negativicutes bacterium
GATTGCGGCAGGAGTATACTGGCGACTGGCGAATACTAGCCCGGCGGGGCTAGTATTTTTTTTGCGGGAAATTACGGGGGATGGGCATGCTGCGGATAGGGGTGATTTATGTCTGCGCCGGCTGCCATGGCGGGGTCTGTTGCAGTGAAAATCAGCGGTTAATCAGGACCATGCTGGCCGGATTGGGTAAAGTGGTTGATTTTGCCGTGGTTGGCGAGCGGCGGGAGGCTTTGTCGCTGACGCTCAGTCAGTTTGTTACCCGCAGCGACATCGATTTGCTGATGGCTGTCGGCGGCGATCGGCAGTGGTGGCAGACCGTGGGCCGCAGCACGGTGGAAGCGGCCACTGACGGGGATTACCGGCAACTTACAGCTGTGGTCGGCGATCGGTTAGGTGACGTTTACACCGGCCGACGCGACAAAATGGTCGTGGTGTCGGCTCCGGGCAATCCACGCGGTGTGCAGGAATGCCTCGAATTGCTGGTTCCACCCCTAGAGGAGGGGCTGAGCCGTCTGCGCGGCGAAGGGCATTGGGGAGGTCAGTCCGCCCCGCTTGCCGGTGTTGTTCATTAAAAGGAGACAGTCCGGAGGACCGCCGCAGGCGGTGAATGGCGACAATAAGTCCGCAGGATGCATTGCAGATATGGAATGACAAAGCCGATGAGTGACGAAAAAAACGACAAACCAATAGTTTTATGCGTTGACGACGACCGGTTGGTACTGCGTTCATTGCGGCGGTTGCTGGTTAGGGAATTGTCCGCGGCCGTGGCCGTGGAACTGGCTGACAGTGGAGAGCGGGCCCTGGCTATAATCCGGGAGGGGGCGGAAGCCGGCCGTCCGGTTGCTGTGATGGTATGCGACATGGTGATGCCCGGCATGAGCGGTGGGCAGCTGATTAATATCGTGAACGAAGAATTCCCCGACGTACGCAGCGTGCTGCTGACCGGTCAGGCCGGCTATCAGTCGATCATCGACGTGATTAACAAGTCCAGATTGTATCGGTTTGTGGCCAAGCCGTGGGACAATGACGATCTGGTGATGACAATCCGCGAGGCAGTGGCAAGCTGGCAGCAGCAGCGGACCATTGAACGGCAAAACTTGCACCTGCAGCAGCTTAACTGGCAGCTCGAGCAGCGGGTAAGGCAGCGGACGGCCGAACTGGAGCGGCTGTCGTCCGAACTGGACGAAAAAAACCGGGAGCTGATCAGACAGGCTGGGGTCAGGAAACGCCTGTTTGCTAACATATCTCACGACCTGCGGACCCCGCTGACCGCCGTATTGGGTTATCTGGAAGGGATGATCGGCGGGGTGATCGAAGGAGAAGCTGAACGCGACAAATATCTGCGCTTGATGTTTGGCCGGCTTAAGTCGCTGGAAAAGCTGATCAGTCAGCTGTTTGAAATTGCCCGGCTGGAAAGCGGCAGTATGCCACTTAATATGCAGCAGGTCGATCTGGCAGGATGGTGTTCTGAAATGGTGGCGCGTTACCGGGAGGACTGTCTGGCCCGGGGGATTGAGTTTGACTACGGCTGTCAGCTGACGGAGGGGGATGTTGGCCGGCTGCTGGTCAGGATTGACGCTGTACAGTGGGAAAGAGTGCTGAATAACCTGATGGACAATGCAATAGGTCACACTGCCAGCGGCGGGAGGATTGAACTTCGCCTGGTCGGGGAAAAACGACGGGTTGTTATGATGCTGGGCGACAGTGGCTGCGGAATTCCCCAGGCTGACCGGGACAAAATTTTTGAGTGGATGTGGCGGGGAGACCGGGCCCGGACATGGCGGGGAGGACAAAGCAGCGGCCTGGGACTGGCAATTGCCAGGGAAATTATTGAAATGCACGGGGGGACGGTCGACGTGACCAGCGAAGTCGGCCGGGGAACAACCTTTTCCGTTAGTATACCGCGGGTGACAGAATGACCTGGCGGCCGGTGACTATTGCTGACCGGGCGGTATTTGCCCGTTATCTGCCGAAACTGGACACGGTTTTATCCGAGTACTGTTTTGGCAGTCTGTTTTTTTGGCGGAAGGCCTATAATTTCCGCTGGCGGACGTTGGCCGACTGTTTGGTGGTGTCAGCGGTCTGGCAGGATGAAGAATATTGCCTGATGCCGTTTGGCCATCCCGACGATCAGCGCCGTGCTATCGGCGAACTGGTTGTCGAACGACAACTGGTGGGGCGGGCTCTGACGTTAAGGATGGTTGACCGCCGGACCAGTGAACTGCTGGCGCGGTGGTGGCCGGAGACTGAAATTGCCGCCGACCGGGATAACTTTGATTACTGGCATAGCCGTGCTGAATTGTCGGCCTTGCGCGGCCGGCGTTATGAAAGCAGGCGCAACCACATCAACCGGTTTATCCGGCAAAACCCCGGTTGGCGGGTCTATCCGCTGTGGCCGGAACTGGCAGGCGACTGCTGGGAGGCGTATCGGGGATGGGAGGGCGGCAACCAGCCTGGTGCAACCCTGGTCTTTGAGCGGGAAGCAATAAGCGAGGTCCTGCCACGGATCGATCAGCTCGGCTGGCTGGGGTGCGTGTTGACTGTTGGCGGCAAAGTAGTGGCATTTTCGGCCGGCGAGACCATCGGTCGGGCCAAAGATACCGTAG
>JAOAFP010000183.1 GCA_026416215.1 Negativicutes bacterium
GTCTCGTGGGCTCGGAGATGTGTATAAGAGACAGGGATACCGGTCCGAACTGCCAGAAGAAAGGGCGATGCCGTTAGTTGTTTTGGTAAACGGCGGCAGTGCCAGTGCCTCAGAGATAATAGCCGGGGCGGTCCAGGACCGGCATTGTGGTCTGTTGGTTGGGGAAAAAACATTCGGTAAGGGCTCGGTACAGTCATTGTTCGTCCTGGCGGGCAAGGCGGCCGTCAAGCTAACCGTGGCCAGGTATTACACTCCATCGGGACGATGTATTGACGGGGTGGGAATCGTGCCAGACGTAGAGGTAGCAGGTCAGGCGACCGACGGTGGGGATGTCGTTAATGACCGGCAGCTCAGTGTAGCTATCGAGCGGGTGTCGGCATTCTGACCGGGTAATGTCTGGCTGATCAAGGATAAAACGGGAGACGGCATTCATATGACCACCGCTATTAATACTCCTGGCACTCCCGGCAGCGGTAACATTACCGTTGCAACCGGTTCCAGGACTGACCGGCCGGCCGGAAATGGCCCGGAAACCGGGGCGGTTAAGGAGGGCCGGCCGGCATCTCCGCCGGCGGTGCGGGCCGAGGTTTCATCCGCCAACAATAATCCCAAGATCGCCGAGATGAGGGAAAAACTAGCCAGGCTACAGACATTTCTCGACAATTTGCCCCCCGGGATCAGGGCTGCGGTCGAGAACAGCCTGAGGGCGGCAGGTAATATCGAGAGGCTGCGGCAGGAACCGTTTATTGATGTTGTTCGTGCATATCGCCAGGTAGCCGAGCGGCTGAGCACTACCGGTGAAGAGCTGAAACAGGCGGCATCGTTTCGTCAGCAGTTACCGGAGGGGGTGGCTGACCGACTGATCAAAGCGCTTCAGTCAATGATTACGTCTGATATGGTCAGGCCCGGTGCCGGCGAAGTCTTGCAAAAAACTGGAGGAGGGCCGGCAAATACGACATCCGGGCAACGGACGGCAACACAGTCGCAGACCGAGCGCAGCGATACAGCAGGCCCTGGAAGGCCGATTTCAGTCCTTGGGCAGCTTCAGCATCTCAGTGGTGTGAACGAGCGCGATATAGCGCGGGTTATGCCGCTGGTGGCCGAATCGTTTCGCAAGTTGGAGCGGCCGGATGACAAAAGGTCTGCAGAGATAAGGTCATTGATCGAGAAGGCAATGGCCGAAACCAGGCTGTTGCCGGATGCGGTCAGGCAGCCGGCAGGGCAAGCCATTCCGGGGCGGGGACGAGCCGAAAGCGAAGAAGCGTTCCGGCAGCTGGCATCGATCATCAGACAGATGACTGGAGAAGCTTCTGCCGATGGCAGTTCTGCTGCCCGGGGCCGGACCGGTGACAGTCTGGCTGGTGTCAGGGAACATTTAAATACAGAGTGGGGGAAAATAGGAGAACGGCTGCAGGAGCTGTTAAGCGGGCTAAAAAATGAGGGAAGGCCGCTGACCGCTGATTTTGCCGAAAAGTTTGTCGCTGAGATATTGCGCCGGGCTCAGCGACCCGTGTCTGAACAGCCCCCCGGAGGAAAGACACAAAGGGAGGAACAGTCGCAGGGTAAGGAAAGGCAACCGCCACCGCCGGGCCGCAGTCAGGGGGCTCTCCCGCCGCCCTCTGCCGGAGCTGGCGAACCTGCCGCCGCTGGCGAAAAACAGGCGGTTGCCAGGAAACTGCTTGATCTCCTGGCCCAGCAGCTACCGGTGGAGAGGTTGGCCAGGGCGGCTGTTGACAGTCAGGATGCGGCACGGGTTCTGGCCCGTGCCGTTCAGGTCCAGGGAGAGAACGTGGAAGGCAAGATTTCCGCCAGTTTCACCGTGCCGCTGGCTGTCGATGAACGAGAACGTCTGTATCCAGCCCAGATCAGAATAGACAGTGAACAGGCACCGGGGCAGGGGGGTAAGGTTCGTGACACCTGGCTGAGACTCAACGTAGACACCGAATATCTGGGCATGGTCGATCTGGTTTTCCATCTCAGTAAAGACAAAAAACTGGATATCAAAGTGATGTTCAGCGAGCAGGAAACGGCGGCTGAATTTAATGATAACGATAAAGAGTTAAGGCGCTGTTTATCAGAACTGCCATTCGGACAGACCAGCATAAACGCCGTACAATGGCAGGGTCTGACCGGTTCCGGGCGAGACCGGGGGTAGCTATGGAAGATGAGAATAAACCAACTGAACCGGCACAGGCTGTTGCCCTTAAATACCGCCCAAGGGTTGAATCGGCTCCGGTACTGGTTGCCAAAGGGAGGGGCAAAATTGCCGAACGGATAGTAGAAATAGCCAGGGAACACAAAGTGCCTGTATACAAAAACAAAACGATGACCAGCATGCTCATGGCCATCGATCTGGAGAGGGAGATACCTCCCGAACTGTACCGGGCAGTCGCGGAGGTGCTGGCTTACGTTTACCGCCTTGACCGGGAAAAAGGACGGTCTCGCTGAATGTTATGTCGGGGATTGGCAACAAAATTACCGGTCGCCGGGGTGAAG
>JAOAFP010000184.1 GCA_026416215.1 Negativicutes bacterium
GTTACCGCTACGTTGTCTGCCGAATCAATTGTCAAATACCGGTTCATACCCTGGCTGTCTCCCCCGGCCTGCGCAACAGTATCCAAAGCATCACCGCCCCAACCAGATCGAGACAGCCAATGGCGACAAACAGGGGATTGTAACCTACGTGAGTGGCCACATAGCCGACAACCAGGGTGAACAGCATCCCACCATACTGTCCGACCGATCCGGTGAAGCCGTTGGCCTTACCGACACTGTGTTTGGGGAACAAATCAGCCGGCAGGGTCAGCAGGGTGGAAGACATTGACTGGTGGGCAAACGACCCGACACAAAAGAAAAATACCGCCCATCCTACCGACTGGCTGTGGCCGATAAAGACCGCCACCACCATAATCAGGGCACTGACCGTAGCCGCACACTTCCTGGCCGTCAGAACCGATATCCCCCGACGAATAAAAAATGGGGACAGAAACCCGCCGAACAGGCAGCCCAGATCACCAGCCAGCGGTGGCATCCAGGCAAAAATAGCAATTTGTTTCAGATCCAGTCCCCGCTCAGTAAACAGGTACATAGGTATCCAGTAGCTGAAAAACTGCCAGGCCGGCTCTGAGAAGAACCGGGCAATCGCCACTGCCCAGAATTCACGGCGGGCAATGACCTGATACCACTTCAGCGGCTGCCCCTCGTCCATGTCCGACAGGCTGGCGCGGTTGGTCAGAATGTATTCCCGTTCAGCATCGGTCAACCGCTTGTGCTTTTCCGGTGGCTGATAAAACCACAGCCAGATTGCCACCCAAACCAGGCCGACCGCCCCAGTGACAACGAAGGCTATCTGCCAGCTGTGCAACAGGATAAGCCAGATCACCAGTGGTGGGGCCAGCATTGCCCCAAAACTCGAACCGGTGTTCAGAATGCCGGTGGCAATCGTCCGCTCCTTGGCCGGAAACCACTCCGCCACCGTTTTGATAGCTGCCGGAAAGTTGGCTGATTCACCAATGCCAAGCAGTCCCCTGAACGCCGCCATCGATCGCCAGCCGGTAGCCAGTCCGTGCAGCATATTGGCTACCGACCACCATAGCACAGCCAGTGCATAGCCCCGCCGGGTCCCAAGCCAGTCGAGTATAGGACCGCTAAGCATCATCATTGACGCATAGGAGAACTGAAAGGCACTGACTATATAGGAAAAGGTGGCGGCGTCAATGCCAAATTCACTTCGCAGGCTGGGTCCGGCCGCGCTCAGGCAACTGCGATCGAGGTAATTGATCACCGTGGCTGACATCAAAAGGGCCACCACATACCATCTGACCCCGCGCAGTTTCAACTATATTCACCCCCTACCGCAGTTTTCGGTTTGTGTGTTTCCCTAGACCGGCCAGCTAATCGGGTTGTTTGCCAGGCACGGCAAAGTACTGCCAGGCATTGTCAAAACAGATCCCCCTGACCAGGGAATCCAGCCACGGACGCTCCCAGGGATACTCGCCGTCTTCCACCCACTGGCCGATAAACCGGCACAGTAGCCGGCGAAAGTATTCGTGACGAGTGTAGGACAGCACGCTCCGCGAATCAGTCAGCATGCCGATAAACCGGCCAAACAGACCCAGTGCCGCCAGTGCCGTCATCTGGCGCAGCATTCCGTCCTTCTGATCGCAAAACCACCAGGCTGGTCCAAACTGGATTTTTCCCGGGCTATCCCCCTGAAAGCAGCCCATCATCGCCGCGATCATCTCGTTATCGCCGGGATTCAGGTTGTAGAGTATGGTCTTGGGTAGTCCATAGGCATCGTTCATAGCGTTCAGCAGCCCTGAAAGAGCCCTGACGTAGCAGTCGTCGCTGATCGCGTCAAAACCGGTATCCGGCCCCAGCTTATCGTACATCATTTTATTGTTGTCGCGAATTGCTCCTACGTGAATCTGCATCGCCCACCCGCGACGGGCGTATTCACCGGCAAGGAACACCAGCAGTGCCGACTTGTATTGCTCCACCTCCCATTCAGTCAGTTGATCATAGTTGCGGCCTGCCGCCAGAATTTTCGACAATTCATAATCTTTGGCTTCGCGGTAAATCAGCTTGACAAATGCGTGATCGGCCATAAAACATCCGTGCCTGGCGAAAAAATCCAACCTTTCCCTTAGTGCTGCCTTCAGATCGTCAATGTTGCGGATCCTGAATCCGCAGGTTTTTTCCAGCAGGCCAATCCGGTCGGCAAACCCCTGGCGATCGATGTACAGGTAATAATCAGGGCGAAAAGTTGGGTAAACCCCGACCGGCCATCCCTCTTCCCGCAGCCGGCGGTGAAACCGCAGGTCGTCACATGGATCGTCGGTTGTGCACAATGCCCTGACCTTCGATTTTTCGATAATGGTCCGCGGCCGGAAATCGCCTCCGGCAATCTTCCGATTGCAATCCTCCCAAATCCCGGACCAGTTGTCAGC
>JAOAFP010000185.1 GCA_026416215.1 Negativicutes bacterium
CCCCGGTGAGCGCTATCAGGGGCACATAATACATGATTGGCCGGCCCTGGTGGCAGTGGGCGAGGAAACTCGCTGTGTTGGTGACGCTATCGCTCTGGTTGCGGCCAAAACAAGGCAGCAGGCAAAGAATGCGGTGGGTAAGATCAGGCTTGATTACCGGCCGCTACCGCCGGTAACTGACGTAAATGCGGCACTGGCCGACGGAGCGCCGTCCATTCATCCCAAAGGCAACGTTCTCAGTCATACCACGGTGAAGCGGGGAGACTGTCAGAAGGCCATGTCGGGCTGTGCTCACGTCGTCGAATGTGAATTTTACACGCCGCCGACCGAGCACGCCTTTATGGAACCGGAAAGTGCGCTGGCCTTGTACCGTGCCGACGGGCGGCTGCGGGTTTATACCGGCACCCAGAGCGTCTACGACGATCACGAGGGCATCGTGGGCGTGCTGGGAGTGAGCGAAGATGAGGTCGAGGTGGTAAGCAAATTCGTTGGCGGCGGATTCGGTGGCAAGGAGGATCTAATAGTTCAGCATCACGCGGCCCTGCTGGCCAGCAAATGTCGTCGCCCGGTCAAGGTGACACTGGATCGGCAGGAAAGCATAAATGTTCATCCCAAGCGGCACGCGATGCATCTTAAGTACAGGCTTGGCTGTGACGAGCAGGGGATGCTGCAGGCCTTACAGGTGGAGATATTGGCTGACACCGGGGCCTACGCTTCCCTGGGCGGACCGGTGCTGCAGCGGGCCTGCACCCATGCCGGTGGGCCCTACAAAATCGCCAATGTAAGTATTGACGGCAAGGCAATTTACACTAACAACCCACCGGCGGGCGCCTTCCGCGGTTTTGGCGTAACCCAGTCCTGCTTTGCCATGGAGTCGTGTCTGAACTTACTGGCGGAAAAGGTGGGGATTTCACCATGGCAGATTCGCTGGCAAAACGCGATTGAGCCGGGAGATGTAATGTCCAACGGACAGATTGCCGGTCCGGATGTGGCATTCAGACAAACTCTGGCTGCGGTCAGAGAAGTGTGTGAAAATAACCCCGGTTACGGTATTGCCTGTGCCATGAAGAACAGCGGAATCGGAGTTGGCCTGCCTGATATCGGGCGGGTACGGCTGGATATAAGGGGAGGCAGGGTGATTGTCAGCACCAGTGCGGCCTGCATGGGACAGGGCATAGGCACGGCTCTGGTCCAGATTGTGGCGGAAACCACCGGACTGCCGGGCAACAGGATTGAAGCGGCTGTGCCGAGTACCAGCGGCACTCCGGACGGCGGTACGTCCACCGCTTCACGCCAGACAGTGTTCAACGGTGAGGCAGCGAGGCTGGCAGCCAGTTTGCTACGGGCAGAGCTGGACCGGGGTAAAACCCTTTCTGAACTGGAGGGCCGAAGTTTTTACCATGAGTACTCCGGGGTGACTGATCCAATGGGATGCGGCAAGGAAAATCCGGTCAGCCATGTTGCCTATGGCTTTGCTACCCAGGTGGTGTTGTTGGACGAGCAGCGGAGAGTGGCCAGGGTCATTGCTGCCCACGATGTGGGCAGGGCGATAAATCCGCAGATAGTCGAAGGGCAGATCGAAGGGGGAGTGGTGATGGGTTTGGGCTACGCCCTGACCGAGATCTTTCCCTGCCAGGAGGGGGTGCCGCAGGTTAAGTACGGCACGCTGGGCTTGTGGCGGGCTACTGCCATACCCGAAATTATACCGGTTATAATCGAAGGTAATCCTGAGCCGCTGGCCTACGGGGCCAAGGGGGTTGGTGAAATAGTGACCATACCCACCGCGCCGGCAGTCGCCTGTGCTTATTGGCGGGCGGACGGGGAATTCCGCACCCGACTGCCTTTGACCAACACCCCTTACAGCCGCCGATGACATCCGGACTGAGTGGGCGCGGACCGGGCGGTCCAGTCCTGATCAAGGGGGCTGGCGACATAGCCACCGGCATTGCCTGTCGGCTGTGGGCAGCTGGTTTTTCCCTGGTTATGACCGATCTGCCCCAACCCACGGCCATCCGTCGGACGGTGGCCTTTGCCTCGGCAGTTTACCACGGGGAATTTACCGTGGAGGGAATAACCGCCCGGCATGTCCGGTTGTCGGAGGTAGCCCGGGTACTGGACGGCGACGGAGTGGCGGTGGTTACCGACGACTGGGCGACCGTCTGCCGGGAACTCAGGCCGCCGGTTATAGTTGATGCGGTGTTGGCCAAGAGGAATACCGGAACATTCCGGGGGCAGGCCGGTTTGGTCATTGCCGTCGGACCGGGATTCTGCGCCGGCCAGGACGTCGATCTGGTGGTGGAGAGTCAGCGCGGCCACTGGCTGGGCAGGGTGATTTGTTCCGGCCGGGCAGCGGACAATACCGGGGTGCCTGGTATAATCG
>JAOAFP010000021.1 GCA_026416215.1 Negativicutes bacterium
CTTCTACCCCGGGCTGCATGCCATCTGGCTGCACCGCATCGCCCACCGGCTCTGGCGGGCGCGGCTGCGGCTGCTGGCGCACGCCGTCGCCTCGTTCGCGCGCTGGCTGACCGGGATCGAGATTCATCCCGGGGCCAAAATTGGCGCGGGATTGTTTATTGATCACGGCAGCGGGGTGGTGATCGGGGAAACGGCCGAGATTGGCGATAACGTCACCCTTTACCAGGGGGTTACCCTGGGTGGGACCGGCAAGGAAAAGGGCAAGCGCCACCCAACCATCGGCAACAACGTGGTGGTGTCGTCGGGGGCCAAAGTGCTTGGCTCGTTCAGGGTGGGCGACAATTCGAAAATCGGTGCTGGTTCGGTGGTGCTGAGGGAAGTTCCGCCCAATTCGACGGTGGTAGGTGTACCGGGGCGGGTGGTGGTGCGGGACGGCCAGCGGGTGGACGATTTGGCCCACGATGATCTCCCCGACCCGGAAGCCGAAATGATCAAATGTCTACAGAACCACATTTTCCAGCTGGAGGACCGTCTGGCTGCTCTGGAGAGGAAGCTGAAAAATGGCGATAAAAGTTTATAACACCCTGAGCCGGAAGAAAGAGGAATTTGTTCCCCGTACCCCGGGACGGGTGGGGATGTACGTGTGCGGTATCACTCCCTATAATCACCCTCACATCGGCAATGCCCGGCCGCCGGTGGTCTGGGATGTGATCCGCCGTTACCTGGAGTATCGCGGTTACCAGGTTGATCACGTGCAAAATTATACCGACGTCGATGACAAAATAATCGCGGCGGCCCAGCGCGAGGGAGTGGACTGTGCCCGGCTGGCCCGGCGCTACATAGACGAATATGAACAGATCTGCCGTCAGCTGGGCGTGCTGCCGCCGGCCGTCACTCCCCGGGTGTCGGAACACATACCCGAGATTGTGGCGATGATCGGGCAGCTGCTGGACAACGGCCACGCCTACCGGGTGGACGGCGATGTCTATTTCCGGGTGGAGAGCTTTGCCGGCTATGGCAAGCTGAGCGGCCGGTCTCTCGACGATATGCAGGCCGGGGCCCGGGTGGAGGTGGATGAGCGAAAGGAACATCCGCTGGATTTTGCCCTGTGGAAATCGGCCAAGCCTGGCGAGCCGGCCTGGGACAGTCCCTGGGGACCGGGCCGGCCAGGCTGGCATATTGAGTGCTCGGCGATGTCGATGAAATATCTCGGCCAGCAGTTTGACCTGCACGGAGGGGGCAGCGATCTGATTTTTCCCCACCATGAAAACGAGATTGCCCAGAGCGAGGGGGCGACCGGTCTGGCGCCGTTTGTCCGCTACTGGCTGCACAACGGGTTTGTTACCGTCGATCAGGAAAAAATGTCGAAGTCGCTGGGCAATTTTTCCCTGGTCAGGGAGATTCTCGACCGTTACCCGGGAGAGGTGCTACGGTTTTTGATCCTTTCGGCCCACTACCGCAGTCCGCTCGATTTCAGTGATGAGCGGCTGGACGAAGCCCGGCGCAGTCTCAGCCGGCTGGTCAATGGTGCCAGGGGGCTGGCCTGGCTCAGGCGGGCGGCGGCCGGCAGCCCCGGCAGCCCGGCCGGGCTGCAGCTGCTGGCTGAGGCCGAGCGCTGCCGGGACGGCTTCTGTGCGGCCATGGACGACGACTTTAACACCGCCCTGGCCCTGGCCGAGCTGTTCGGCTTGGTCAAGGCAGTCAACGCTTGCGTCAGCCAGGTTAAGAGCAGCGGGGCCCAGGTCGGCCGTGCCGAGGTGGAAAAGGTGGCGGAAATATTCGACGTCCTGACCGGCATCCTCGGGGTGGGGCGGCTGCAGCCGGACACCGCCGCGCCCGACAGCGATGAACAGCTGGTGGACGGGCTACTTGACCTACTGCTGGAAGTGCGGCAGAAAGCGCGTCAGAACAGGGATTTCGCCACGGCCGACTGGCTGCGGCAGGAGCTGGCCGGGCTGGGAATTGTCATAGAAGATGGCCGGCAGGGCAGCAGCTGGCGCCGTCAGTCCTGACGGCCGGCGGACTGGAGGGGGGGAGGAGGAAGCGGCGTGGCAATGAAGGTGAGCCTGATTACCTTTACTGAACAGCCCGAGCTGACAGTGGCCCGGGCGGCCCGGCTGTGCTATTCGGCGGTGGGGATCGATCAGCTCAGCCGGCAGATGTCGGTTGAGGACTGTCACAAATTGCTGGGTAAAATCATTGATCTGGGGCACTGGTCGGCGCTGGAGCATGCCAGCTTCACCTTTGCTGTGGAGGGGGTGTCACGGGCCCTGAGCCATCAGCTGGTCCGTCATCGCCTGGCCTCCTACTCCCAGCAGTCCCAGCGCTATGTGGCGGCCGACCAGCCGACAGTGGTGGTACCCCCCACCATCGAAGCCCAGCCGGAGGCCCTGGTTGTTTTCCGGCAGCTGGTGGAGGCGGCGGCCAGTGCCTACCGGAAACTGACCGAACTGGGCATTCCCCGGGAAGATGCCCGTTACGTCCTGCCCAACGCGGCCGAGACCAAACTGGTGATGACAATGAATGCCCGCGAGCTCAGGCACTTTTTTCGGCTGCGCTGCTGCCGGCGGGCCCAGTGGGAGATCAGGCATCTGGCCGAGACAATCCTCGGGCTGGTTCAGGCCGTGGCTCCCCGGCTGTTTGCTGGGGCTGGGGCTGAATGCCAGACTACCGGCTTTTGCCCGGAGGGAGAGTTGTCGTGCGGGCTGGCACCGGTCCGGCAGTGAAAGAAACGGCGACAGTGGTCCGGTCGCGGATCAGCCGCCGGCTGATGATACTGGTGGCCCTGGTGGTATTTTTGCTGGTCTGGTTGTTCGTCGATATCTATCTCTACACAAACAGCGAAGCCGCTCTCTTCATTGAGATAGCGGCTTTAGTTGTGATTATCGTCTATGTCCTGCGCAGCATGCTGCGCAATTGCCTGTATCGCCTTGATCATAACCAGCTGGAGTTCGTTCAGTATTCCTGGCGGGGGAAAAAGCTGGCGGCTTCAATCAGCCTGGACGACGTGGTGGCATTGTACCGGGGACGGCCCCGCCGGTTCGGTCCGCTGCGCTGCAAGGATACCGTGCTGGTGCATGCGGTGCTGGACAGCAGTGATATGTGGGCGCTGATCTACCGTCTGCCGGCCGACGCCGGCGATGCAGCCTTCCGGCGGGTGTTTTTCAAGCCGGGAGAGACGCTGCTGGCCAAATTGCGCGACCGGCTGCCTGGCAAGCATTACGGCAGCGAGGAGGAGGCTTTTCTAAACATCGATTTCTAGTTTGCGCAGTTCGCTTACCAGCTGCTGGCTGTCGATAAAGTGAATGGCCCCGATACCCAGCTGGCGGGCGGCTTCAACGTTGGCCGGCGAATCGTCGATAAATAGGCTGCGCTCCGGCGTGAGCTGCCAGCGGCTGATAGCGTGGCGGTAAATTTCCGGGTTGGGCTTGACCATTTTCACTTCGCCGGAAACGATGATATCGGCGAAGCACTCGTCGAGGAACGGAAACCTGGCCCGGGCGATCGGGAATTTTTCGGCCGACCAGTTAGTCAGGGCAAACAGGCGGTATTTGCCGTCGGCCTTGAGTTTGCGCAGTACTGCCACCGACTGCTCGACCGCTCCCCCCAGCATTTCCTCCCAGCGGCTGTCCCAGTAGCCGATGGCCTCGGCCCAGTCGGGGTGACGGGCGCTGAGCTCGCGGATTTTGTCGGCAAACCGCTGGCCGGCGTCGAGATCGACGTTATCCTGCACGGTGAAGATCCGACTGATGAAATAGTCAAATTTGTTCGGATCATTCGGCCACACCCGGTCGTAGACGTAGCGGGGGTTCCAGTCGATCAGGACCTTACCCAAGTCAAAAATGATCGTGTCAATGTTGTTGGACAATGTCAGCACCTCACTTTTTGTTGTTCATCGACGTTTCTGCTGCTGACATTATATCGTCGGCTACCGGGTTTGGCAAAAAAATAAGCTATGGTGGATGATGACAAGGAAAAAAAACGCCCAGTCCGGAGAGCGGGGATCAATAATCAAGCACGGCGATTTTCTGACCTGGGGGATCTGCTATCCCGGGCCGCGGCCGGCGGCCAACGGCAGTCTGGGCTGGCAGGTGATATACCGGGAAATCGCCGCCCTTGATGCCTGGCGCTGCGAGCGGTTTTTTTACGACCGGCACTGGCAGGACGCGACCGGCCGGCTGCGCGGGGTGGACAGCGGCCGTCCGGCCGGTGACTGTCAGATCCTGGCGGTGTCTTTGTATTACGAAAACGATTACTTTGCCGTGCTGGCCATGCTGAGGGACATGGGTATCCCCTGGCGGCGCAGCCAGCGGTCAGCGGAGTTTCCGCTGCTGCTGGCCGGCGGGCCCTGTGCCTCGGCTAACCCTTTGCCCCTGCAGCAGGTGTTTGACGGATTTGTGGTGGGTGAGGGAGAGGAGGTCTGCCGGCAGCTGGCCGAAGTCTACCAGCGGGCGGCCGGACGGCAGGCCGGCCGCGAGGAGCTGCTGGCTGAATGGGCGGAACTGGCGTCGGTTTACGTCCCAGACTACAGCCGCCGGCCGGCCAGGCGGGCAACAGTGACCGATCTCGACCGGTACGACGGCGGGGCGGTGTTCTACGGCGGGGAAAGCGTCTTTGACGATATGTTCCTGCTGGAAATTGCCCGCGGTTGCGGACGTGGGTGCGGTTTTTGCCTGGCCGGCAGCATCTACCGTCCGCCGCGGTTTCGCCGGCGGCAAGGTCTGCTGGCTGCTGCCCGGCGGGCGGTCGGGGTGTGCAGCCGGGTGGGGCTGGTTGGCACGGCGGTGGCCGATCATCCCCAGCTGAAGGATTTGATAGCCGATTTGCTGACCATCGGCCTAGAATCGTCGCCGGCCTCCCTGCGGGCCGACCGGGTGGATGGTGAACTGGCCGGACTGCTGCGCCGCTGTCGGCTCAATACCCTGACCATTGCCCCCGAGGCTGGCAGCCCGAGGCTGAGAGCGGCGATTAACAAGGGGCTGGACGAAGAACAGATTCTGGCGGCGGCAGAAGTAGCGGCGACGGCCGGATTCAGCCGGTTGCGCTTTTATTTTATGGTTGGTCTGCCGGGCGAGGAGGAGGAAGACATAACGGCCATCGTCCGGCTGATGGCTATGGTTCGCCGCCTGACCGGCCGCCGGACTGCCCTGGTGGCCAGCGTCAACCCGTTTGTCCCCAAGCCTTTTACCCAACTGGCCGGTGCCGGCATGTTCCCGGCCGGTTACTACCAGCGGGTCAAGCGGCGGCTGGCGGCCGAGCTGCGCCGGCAGGCCGGCTGCCAGCTGACCGCCTGGCCTGGTACTCATCATTTTTTTGCCCAGGCTTTGCTGGCCAACGGCGATGAACAAGTGGGAGAGGCCCTTCTGCAGGCGGCGGCCGGGCGGGAACGTGGTTTCGGCGGACTGAAGCGCAATCTGGCTGCGATGGGAATCGACTGGCAGGAATACCTGTCCGGCCGGCAAAGCAACCGGCTGGGGCAGATTATTGACGGCTAAAGGGCAGGTGAAGAATTTGCGGTTGTGGCACTACCGGCTTATCCCCAGGCTGTCGCGGGCCCGGCTGCTCGGTCAGCACCGCGAGTGCTGCGCCCTGCGCGGACTGGGCTGGGGGCGGCGGCACGCTACTGTCGACTACGTCTTCCGGCACAGCCCCCGATTGCTGGTCAATTACCATCGGCTGGTGATGGCCGAGATGGTCAGGCGGGGCTACCGGCCGGCGGCTGAGTGGGCTTCGCCCGTCTACCGCGGCCGGCGGTGCCCGCCGTGGACGGACAGGCAGTTGTACGACGAGCCGGCAGACATGTATCCGGAGCATGACCGCCAGTACTGGCAGGAGTGCTGCCGGCTGCTGGCCGATGGGCGGTAAATACGGTGAGCGGGCTGGTTATAACTGACTACGGGCAGGTGGCCATCGCCAGTTTTCCCGGGCTGGCGGCGGCCGGATTCCGCCACGGGCTGACCCTGCGACGCGGTGGGCACAGCCGCGGCCGGTTTGCCGGCTGCAATATGGGGCTGCACGTAGGTGACGACCAGCAGACGGTGGTTGCCAACCGTCAGGCGGTATGCCGGGTCTTAGGCTGGCAGTTTGACCGGCTGGTGACCGCCCGGCAGGTTCACGGCACGACGGTGGCAGTGGTGGACGGGCGGGCGGCCGGCCGGGGGGCGGCGGACTATTGTCAGGCCCTGCCGGACACTGACGGGCTGGTCAGCCTCACTCCCGATCTACCGCTGATGCTGTGTTTTGCCGACTGCGTACCGGTTTTCATCGTTGACGGCCAGTTGAGGGTTGCCGCCGTAGTCCACGCCGGCTGGCGGGGAAGCCTGGCCAACATCGTGGCACAGGCCCTGGCGGCCATCGCCGGTCTGGGCGGGGATGCCAGCCACTGGCGGGCGGCTATCGGCCCGGCCATCTGTGGCGGCTGCTATTTTGTGTCCAACGGGCTGGCCCGGCAGTTTGACCAGGCCGGCTACCGGGATGCGGTGGCCGGACGGGCCGGGCGGTTCCGGGTCGATCTGGCAAAGGTGATCCGGCTGCAACTGTTGGCCGGCGGACTGACTGATGACCGGATCGAACTGGCCGGCGTCTGTACAGCCGAGCAGACCGCCGACTGGTACTCCCACCGGGCGGGCGGCGGCTGCACCGGCCGGCTGGCGGCCCTGATCAGCCCCTGATCGTCGGCCGGACAGATTTTGCCAAACGGACGATAGTTGTGTAAAATAGCGCTGATATGGAAGGGACGATGGTCACAGGACAGGATTTGCAACAACAGATCGCGAATAATCTGGCGGTCGTCCGCCGGCAGATCGCCGGGGCAGCGGCCAGGAGCCCCTGGCGGCAGGAGGTAAGGCTGCTGGCGGTGAGCAAGAACCACCCGCCGGGAGCGGTAATGGCGGCAGCCGCCTGCGGGGTCGGCGATTTTGCCGAGAACCGCGTGCAGGAGGCCAGGGCGAAGATCAGCCAGACCCCGGCCGGTATTTGCTGGCACCTGGTCGGTCACCTCCAGACCAACAAGGCCGGCCAGGCCGTCCGCCTGTTCGACCTGATCCACTCGCTGGACAGCCAGCGGGTGGCAGAGGCGGTAAACCGGGCGGCAGCCGCTGTCGGCAAGCGTCAGGCGGTGCTGATGCAGGTTAACGTGGCCGGCGAGCGGCAAAAGTTCGGCATATCCACCCGCGAGGCGATGGAGCTGGCCCGGTTTATTGCCGGGCAGCCCAACCTTGACTTTTGCGGCCTGATGGTCATGGCGCCGTTTTATGATGATCCGGAGCTGGCCCGGCCGGTGTTCAGCCAGGGCCGGCGGCTGTTCGGGGAAATGGCGGCCGCGGTGACCGGTTTTACCCCTCGCTGGCTGTCGATGGGAATGAGCGGCGATTATCAGGTGGCGATCGAAGAGGGGGCAAACATTGTCCGGATCGGTACGGCTATATTCGGTGAGCGCAATTACGGTTAGGAGGCAGCGATGAAGTTAATCGACGCGATCATGGAGTTTATCGGGGTCAAAGAACCGGAGCCGGCAGCCCGTTCCCCGCGACGGGAGAGGGAAGATCTTGCCGCCCCGGTGTTTGGTGAGTCCCGGCGGCGCAGCAGCCCGCGAGAGTACCGGCCGCCCACCGCCAAGGTCATGCCGGTTAACCACAACACTTCGGTGATAATGATCGAGCCGGCGGTCTTTGACGATTCGCAACACGTGGCCGACTACCTGAAGAGCTTTCACACCGTGGTGATTAACTTCGAGTACGCCGACCGCGAGACGGCACGGCGGATGATCGATTTTGTCAGCGGGGTGACCTACGCCCTGAACGGAAGCATTCAGAAGGTAAGCCGCAATATTTTGCTCTGTACCCCCCACAATGTCGACGTCAACAGTGAAATCGACGAAAGTCTGGCCGGCGAGGAGCGGTGATGGGCAAGGAGCTGCTGGCTGACAGGGTAATCGGGTTCATTGGCGCCGGGACGATCTGCGAGGCCTTCATCGGCGGCATGCTGGCCGCCGGCGTGACCACCGGTCGTAGGGTTATCATTAACGATACGGCCAACGCCCGCCGGCAGTTTCTGGCCGAACGCTACCAAGTGCGGGAAACGGCTGACAAGCGGCTGCTGGTGAGCGAATCGGACATAGTGTTTCTTTCGGTCAAGCCGCAGGTAATGTCCCGGGTGCTGGCCGAGCTGGCCGGTCTGGCGTTCGCCGGCAAGTTAATAATTTCGGTGGCGGCCGGGGTGACACTGGCCACGCTGGAGGCAACCTTCACCGACTGTCCGGTCATCCGTTCGATGCCCAACACACCGGTGGCGGTGGGGGCAGGGATGTCGGTGCTGTTTCCCGGCCGGCTGGTGGACGAGCAGCACCTCAGGGTCGCCCAGGCGATATTCAACGCCGTGGGCGACAGCATCGTGCTGGACGAACAGGACGCCCACGCCGTGACCGGTCTGTCGGGCAGCGGTCCGGCTTACGGGTACATCATGATCGACGCCCTGGCCTCAGCCGGGGTGGCCAGCGGCCTGTCGCGGGAAGTGGCGGAAAAGCTGGCGGCCCAGACCATGCTGGGGGCGGCAAAGATGGTAATGGAAACCAAAGAACACCCCGCCAAACTCCGCGACATGGTCAGCACTCCGGCCGGAACCACCATTGCCGGGATTCACGAGCTTGAACGGCATGGCCTGCGGGCGGTGCTGATGGACGGGGTAATGGCGGCAGTGGCCCGGTCGCGGCAGCTCTTGAATAAGGATGACTAAGGACGAACGAGAGAAAATTCTTAGATATTACCGGGCAACCGGCGACGGTGACCTGGCCGCCAGGCTGCTCGATCTTGCCCAGACGGCGGTCAGCGGCCGCCGTTACCGGGTTGGCGACTTTCTCGATCGCCACCAGGCCATGGTGGCCGAGACCATTGCCCAGCACGACCGCCAGCGGCTGGAGCTGCGCTGGGCCGGCGGATATGATCAGGCCGAGCGGCGGCGGCCGCTGTGGGTGGCGGCCGGTTACCGCGGGGCGGTTGACGATCTGGTGACGGCGGTGGCTGTCGACTGGGACGAACGGTTTTATAACATCGATCACCGCGACCTGCTCGGTAGCCTGACCGGGCTGGGCATTGACCGGGGACGGCTGGGAGATATCGTGCCCGGCCGGCAGCAATACCGGGCGGCGGTGGTCTGCTGTGCCGAAATCCTCCCGCTGGTGCTGGCTGAATGGCGGCAGGCCGGGGCAGCCCAGCTGACGGTCCGGGAACTGTCATTGTCGGCGATTGAGCAGCCCGAGCCGCAAAGCCGGGAAATCCGGGCGACGGTGGCGGCTTTGCGGATTGATGCGGTATGTGCGGCCGGGTTCGGCATTTCCCGCAGCCGGGCGGCCGAGGAATTGGCGGCCGGGCGTTATCAGATCAACTGGCAGCCGGTCAGGGCGCCGTCGCAGCCGGTCAGGCCGGACGATGTTATCTCCTGCCGGGGCCGGGGGCGGCTAGTGGTAGGAGCGGTCAACGGCCAGACCAAGAAGGGGAGAATTAGTCTGACCCTGCTCCGCTGTCGCTGACCGGTGGCTGGCTGGCAGTACATACAGACAAGGAGACGGCTGACAGATCATGATCACACCGCAGGATATTGTTCAGAAAAAATTCAAGCGGTCGTTCCGCGGCTACGACGATATCGAGGTTGATGCTTTCCTCGACCGGATCGCCGAGGATTACGGCCAGATGTACGAGGTGTACGGCCAGCTGAAAACAAAGCTGTCCGAACTAGGTCAGGAACTGGAGGAGGCCCGGCGCCGGGCTGACGAAGCTGAGCGACAGGCCGGGGACCGGGAAAAAAACGGGGCCGAGCCGGCCGGCGACAGCACTGCCCTGCAGATCAAGGCGGCGGAAATTCTGATCAAGGAGGCAGAGGCAGCAGCGGCCGAAATCAGGGAGAACGCCCGGGTTGAGGCTGAACAGATCGTCCGGGAAGCCGAACTGAGCGCGGCCGAGACCGGGCAGCGGGCCAGGGCCGAGATTCGCCTGCTTGAAACCAAAAAACAGAGTATTCAGCGGCAAATGGACGTTTTCAGGACCAGGGCGCGAACCATGCTCCGGGCTCAGCTGGCCATGCTTGACGACGGGGAACTGTCGGGTGACGATGACAGCTGCTGACTGTCTAAGCCCGGCGGTCAACGGGGTCAAGCTGGCCGTGCTGGTCAGGCCTGGCGCCCGCCAAAGCTCGGTACTGGGAATGGAGAACCACCGCCTGCAGCTGGCGGTGGCCGCCCCGGCCCGGCAGGGGGAGGCTAATCAGGCGGTGCTCGGATTGCTGGCCAAAATCCTGTCCTGCCCGCCTTCCCGGCTGAGCCTGGCGTCCGGACAGAGCAGCAGATACAAACAGATACTGGTCAAAGGGCTGACCGTCGCCGAAGCCGGGCAACGGCTGGCCGGCTGGATCGCTTCAGAGGAGAAGGATTGTGGACTATAGCCAGACATTGAACCTGCCGCGGACCGACTTTCCGATGCGCGGCAACCTGCCCCAGCGCGAGCCGGAAATTCTTGCCCGCTGGCAGGAGAGTGACATCTACGGCAAAATACAGCAAAAAAACGCTGGCAAGCCGGTATTTATCCTGCACGACGGCCCGCCGTACGCCAACGGCGACATCCATATCGGCACGGCCCTGAACAAAATCCTCAAGGATATCATCGTCCGGCACCGGTCATTGGCCGGTTGCGCCGCTCCTTACGTTCCCGGCTGGGACACCCACGGGCTGCCGATTGAGCATGCAGCGATCAAGATCCTCGGTCTTGATCGGCGGGCCGAGTACGCCCGCCAGTGCCTTGACCGTCAGCGCACCGATTTTCAACGGCTGGGAGTTCTGGCCGGCTGGGCCGATCCCTACGTCACCCTCGATCCGGCCTACGAGGCCGAGCAAATCCGGGTGTTCGGGGCAATGGCCACGGCCGGATTTATTTACAAGGGCCTGAAAACGGTGTACTGGTGCGGACACTGCGAGACTGCCCTGGCGGAGGCGGAAATTGAATACAACGAGAAGAAATCGCCGGCCATATTCGTGAAATTTGCCGCCGCCGGCGGACAGCTGCCGGTTGGGGTGGACCGGGAGCGGGCGTTTGCCGTGATCTGGACCACCACCCCCTGGACCCTGCCGGCCAACGCAGCCATTGCCGTTCATCCTGATTTTGATTATTGCTGGCTGGAGCAGGACGGCGAGTTCTATCTGGTGGCCAGGGGACTGCTGCCCCGGTTGACTGCTGACGGGGTGGTGGCCAGCGGCCGGATTGTTGCCGTAACCAGGGGTCAGCAGCTATCCGGTTTGAGTTTCTGCCATCCGCTGCTCGAAGGGCGGGTGGTGCCGGTAGTTACGGCTGAGCACGTAACCCTCGAACAGGGAACGGGCTGTGTGCATACTGCCCCCGGACACGGGCACGAGGATTTCCAGGTCGGGCAGAAATTCGGTCTGCCGGTGTACTGCCCGGTCGACCACACCGGAACTTTCACCGCCGGGGACTGGGCGGGAATGAAGGTGGAGGATGCCAACTGGCCGATTGTCGGTGAGCTGGGTAAACGGCAACGCCTGTTGCACAAGGGGACGATCCGTCACCAATACGCACACTGCTGGCGGTGCAAGAATCCGGTCATTTACCGGGCGACCGAACAGTGGTTCGCTTCGGTGGACGGCTTCCGGCAGGCGGCCCTGGCGGCGATCGGCAGCGTGCGGTGGATCCCGGCCTGGGGCGAGGACCGGATTCGCAACATGGTGGCCGACCGTCAGGACTGGTGCATTTCCCGGCAGCGGGTGTGGGGGGTGCCGATCCCGATTTTCTATTGTCAGGGCTGCCAGGCGGCGGTGATCGACCAGACCACGATCGAGGCTGTCGCCGGGCTGTTTGCCCGCGAGGGTTCGGACGGCTGGTGGCAGCATCCGCCGGAGGAGATTCTGCCGGCCGGCTACCGCTGTCCGGGCTGCGGCGGGGACAGTTTCAGCAAAGAAACCGACATTATGGACGTCTGGTTTGACAGCGGATCCAGCCATGCAGCAGTGCTGAATGATCGGTTCGGCCTGAGCTGGCCGGCCGACCTGTACCTCGAGGGCAGTGACCAGCACCGCGGTTGGTTTCAGTCGTCGCTGCTGACGGCGGTGGCCACCCGTGGTCAGGCCCCGTACCGCAGTGTGCTCACCCACGGCTTCGTGGTTGACGGGGAAGGGCGCAAAATGTCGAAGTCGCAGGGCAATGTCGTCTATCCCCAGCAGGTTATCGCAAAGTACGGGGCGGACATTCTCCGCCTCTGGGTGGCATCGGCCGATTACCGTGATGATATCAGGATTTCACCGGAGATTTTGCAGCAGCTGAGCGACGCCTATCGCAAGATCCGCAATACCTTCCGCTACCTGGTCGGCAACCTTTACGATTTCGACTACGGCCGCGATTACCTGCCCTACCGGCAGCTCGGCGAACTCGATCGCTGGGCGCTGGCCCGGCTGGAGGAGCTGAAGCGGCGGATAAACCGGGCTTATGCCGACTGCGAGTTTCATATAATATACCACGCTGTCCACAATTTCTGCGCTGTGGACATGAGTTCCCAGTATCTGGACATCATCAAGGACCGGCTGTACGCCGGACGGGCTGACGATCAGCGGCGGCGGGCGGCCCAGACCGTGCTGTACGAGGTGCTGCGTCAAACAGTGGTAATGATAGCTCCCATCCTCAGTTTTACCGCTGAGGAAATCTGGCAGTACCGGCCGGACAAGGAAGCGGGGCCGGACAGCGTTATGCTTGCTGACTGGCCGGCTGACTGCGAGCAGTGGCTGGACGGGCAGCTGGCCGGCAAGTGGACGCGAATTTTTTCCGTGCGGGGAGAAATTACCAAAAAGCTCGAAGAGGCCCGCCGAGCCAGGCTGATCGGACACTCACTGGATGCCAGAGTGACGGTCGAGGTCCCGCCGGAACGGCAGGGGGATTTTGAACTGCTTACCAGCGAGGAATGGGCAGAGGTGCTGATTGTATCGCAATTTGCCGTCAGACGGGTGGAACGGGCGGCCGGCGACGGCCTGCAGATCAGCGTTACGGCGGCAGAGGGAAAAAAATGCCAGCGCTGCTGGATCTACAGCCCAACGGTCGGCCGGTCAGCCGTCCACCCCGAGCTGTGCCGGCGCTGCGCCGACGTGCTGGGGTGAGTGATGGAACAGCGTAATGGTGAAAGTCGCGGCGAACGGCGGGCGATGATGCTGGGCAAAATGGAAAAACTGCTCTATCATCTGGAGGCCATGCGGATTGGCGAATACGTTGAACTGCTGGAACAGCCCAAGCGACTGATATTCACCAACTTCGTCGCCGGTATTGCCCGGGGGCTGGGAATGGCGGTCGGGGCGTCGCTGGTTTTTGCCCTGCTGCTAAGCGTGCTGCAGAAGATAATCATCCTCAACATCCCGATCATCGGCAATATCGTGGCCGATATTGTAAAAATCGTCGCTGAACAGACCAGAGGGGCAAAGTAGGACAACCGGGGCAGTCGCAAAATGGCGGCTGACTGTTGCCGGCCAGGCAAAGAACACCACAAAATATTGGGCCGTCCGGTTTACCGGCGCCACAAAAATCGCAAAAAGTTGCTTTTTGCGATTTTTTTTTGTGGCCGTTGTTGCAATTGTGGGTTTTTGTGGTAGAATGTGGTTGCAAGTGGGGAAACGTTGGTGATTGGTGTATGTTTATCGGCGAATACCAGCACAGCATTGATGACAAGGGGCGGCTTACTCTGCCCAATAAATTCCGGGCGCTGCTGGGGCCTACCTTTGTTGTTACCAAAGGGTTTGACCGGTGCGTGTATGTCTGGCGGTTAACCGACTGGCAGGAATTTGAGCAGAAACTCAAGGGGTTGCCACTCAGCCGGGCTGACGCCCGGGCGGTCAGCCGTCACTTTTTCGCTGGGGCGGCCGAATGCGAGCCGGACAAGCAGGGACGGATTTTATTGCCGCCGGCGTTGCGCCAGTTCGCCGGTATCGACCGGGAGGCTGTGATCATCGGCGTGTCCACCCGCATCGAAATATGGGACTGTGCTGAATGGCAGAGGTATCAGGAACAGACGGCGGCAACGGTTGGCGATATAGCCGAAAATCTGGCTGATCTCGGTCTATGACCGGTGATGGCCGCCGGTTCAGCCACCAGCCGGTGTTGCTGGCTGAAGTGCTGGCCGGGCTAAAGGTAAGACCGGAGGGATGGTACATAGATGCCACTGCCGGTGGCGGCGGGCACGCGCAGGCGATATTGGCCGGGCTGGGACCGGCCGGCCGACTGTTGCTGATCGACCGCGACCGGCAGGCACTGGCGGCCTGTCGGCAACGGCTGGGAAGTGACGATCGCCTCTGTTTCCGCCAGGCTAATTTTTCCCGGCTGCGGGAAGTGGCAGCGGCAGCCGGGTTTGAGCAGGTCGATGGTATCCTGCTCGATCTGGGGGTGTCGTCTCCCCAGCTCGACCTGGCTGAGCGAGGGTTTTCCTACTGGCAGGATGGGCCGCTGGATATGCGGATGGATGAGACGCAGGCCCTGACCGCGGCTGAAATTGTCAACCGCTGGCCGGAGGAAGAACTGAACCGGATTGTCGCCGCTTACGGCGAGGAACGGTTTGCCCGGCGGATTGTCGCCAGAATTGTCGGATACCGGGTCAGGCAGCCGATCAGGACTACCGTCCAGCTGGCCGAGCTAATTAAAGCGGCTATACCGGCGGCCACCCGCCGCCAGGGCGGCCACCCGGCCCGGCGGACCTTCCAGGCCCTGCGGATGGCGGTCAACAACGAGCTAGCCGAACTGGAGTCGATATTGCCGCAGTGTGTGGAGCTGTTGCGGCCGGGTGGCCGGCTGTGCGTTATCACCTTCCATTCGCTGGAGGACCGGCTGGTCAAACGGTTTGTGGCCGCGGAAGCGAAAAGGTGCCAATGTCCACCGGATTTTCCGGTGTGTATATGTCGAAACCGCCCCCGGTTAAGGATGATCGGGGGCGGGTCCCCCCCTTTGCCGGAGGAACGGGCAGTAAATCCACGGGCGCGCAGTGCCAGGCTGCGTGTTGCCGAAAGAGAGGAATGAGCGACAGATGCTGGCCGCCCGCAAGCCAAAATTTGTTGATCCGCGACCGCTCCCGCCGTCGCCGGCTTCGGTCGGTCCGCCCGCGGTGTCGCTGGTCGATCTCCGGCTACGCAGGCGCTGCGGCCGCTATCTGTTGATCATAGTCGTGATGCTGTTACTGGCGGCCACCCAAAGTCAGCTGATCGTCAGTAGAAACTACGAACTGGCCAGGATGAAGCTTCAGGTCACTGAACTGGAGAAAACCATTCCGGTTCTCAGGGCCGAGCTGGCCAGACTGAAATCGCCAGGCAACGTCCAGCGTCTGGCCGTGGAACGGTTGAAAATGGTCAGAGCCCAGGACGTGCTGGTCGGAACGGTGGCCGGCAACGTCAAGAAACCGGCTGACGGCGACCCTTTTACCAGCCCGGGGGTGCACGCCCAGGGCTTGGAACAGTGACGGTGGGGCAAAGCCATAGGGCGGACCGGTACGATCCGGTCCGTTTTTTTATCCTTACGGGCGCAATTGGAGGAATTGGCCATGGTGCGGCGAATTGTCCCGACCAGTGTATGTTTCAGCTACAGGGAGGAGGGTGAAGATGGGGAGACGCAGACCGTATTTGTTCTGGTTATTCGCGCTGCTGGCCGTTCTGGTGCTGACGGCCGGCGGGCAGACGGCAGCCGCCGAACTGGGAAGCTGGCGGGACAATGACCACCGCCAGGCGATTATTGCTTACGTGACGGCGGTGACCGATCCGGAGTCCCCCGATTACGTGCCGCCGGCCGAACGGGTGGCGGTGTTTGACAATGACGGCACGATCATTCCTGAAAAACCGTATTCGTTCATCGACATGTTCGCCGCCCGGCAGGTCCAGCGGCTGTACGGCACTCAACCGGAGTGGCAGAACAATGCCTGGGCTCGGAAACTGTTTTCCGCTCTGCCGGCCGAGTTTGACGAGATACGCCAGACCATGCCGGCCGAGGAGTTCGGCAAAATATTTGCCGCCGGCAATGGCGGACAGGATCAACGTGCCGTCGAACAGGCCCTGCACGACTATGTTTACGGTGACACCAGTCATCCGCGCTGGCACAAACCGCCGGCCGCCCTGCTGTACCGGCCGATGAAGGAGTTGATCGCCTATCTGCAGGAGCACCAGTTTTCCGTATACCTGGTCAGCGGTAGCACCACGGACTATTTGCGGCAGTTCTGCGAGCAGGAGCTGGCGATCGACAAAAGCCACGTGATCGGCTGGGACTTCGTGGATGAGGTCAGGTACGACGGGCAGGGACAGATTAGCCTGTACAAGACCACCGAACCGGTTGTACCGGTCCCGCTGCGCGAGGGCAAGCCGGTGAACATTGCCCGCCACATCGGCCGCCGGCCGCTGGTGGCGGTGGGCAACAGCAGCGGCGATATTGCAATGCTGACCTATACCCGGGGGAATAACCATCCCACTTTGTGTCTGATCGTCAGCCACGACGACCCCGAACGGGAGTATGCCTACGACTTCGGCGAGAAGGTATGGGCTGAGGCTGCCCGTCAGGGCTGGATAGTGGTGAGTATGAAGGGTGATTTTGCCGAGGTTTTTTAGCGGCGGTGGCGGGGCTGGACGGCAATGCCGGTGCGGCGGGCCCATACTGGGAGTAATCGAAGAAGGAGGAGGGAAAGATTATGAACATCAGTGAAGGAATGAGCGGCCAGATCCGGGGCTGGCGGCGGTGGGCACGGCAGCTGGCCGTATGTTGCCTGGCTCTGGGGCTGTTGCTGTCAACCCTGCCGGCAGCGGCGGCGGTGGTGGATTTTACCGTGCTGTCGGTAAACGACTTTCACGGCAGTCTGATGGCCAGTGGCAAAAACCCCGGTATAGCCAGACTTGCCACCTTTTTCAGCCAGCAGCGCAACCAGAACCCGGGAGGGGTGCTGCTGCTGGCCGGCGGCGACATGATGCAGGGGTCGATGGAATCCAATCTGGTGTACGGGGCATCGGTGATCGATGCGATGAACTACGTGCGGTTTGACGGCATGGTGCTGGGCAACCACGAGTTCGACTGGGGAATTGACCGTCTCCGGCAGCGGGCGGCCGAGGCCAGATTTCCGTTTCTGGCCGCCAATGTGGTGGAAAAGGCCGGCGGGCAGGTGATGGATTTCACCCAGCCTTACCATATTTACGACGTGAACGGTGTCAGAGTGGCGGTGATTGGGCTGACTACCCTGGAAACCGTTCAGACCACCCACCCGAAAAACGTGGTAAGTCTTGATTTTCTGTCTCCGGCGGCCACAGCCGGTCTGTACGTACCCCTGGTCAGGCAGCAGGGGGCGGACGTTGTGGTACTGCTCTGTCACATGGGGGGAGAGCAGACCGGCGAAGGCGGGGTCAGCGGCGAGATTGCCGATCTGGCTCTCAATGTGGATGGGGTGGACCTGATTATCAGCGGCCACAGCCATACGGTGCTCAACGGCCGCCTGAACGGTGTGCCGGCTGTCTC